>JASHWO010000117.1 GCA_030044045.1 Acidimicrobiales bacterium | reverse complement strand
CGGCTGGTGGTGCTGGTGGCCGTTTTGGCCGCCATGGCTCTGGTGATCCTGGCCCTCACGGCGCTGGGTGGGAGTGGGGGTGGCGCGCCGGGACCGGCGGCCGGGGCGGCGGTGGCGTCCACCATGGCCCCGGAGCACCGGACCCCGGCGGGCAGCCCGCACCTGCCCTGGCCGGCCACCGGCCAGGCGGCCATGGCCATCCCCGCTCTCGGTGTCACCGCCCAGTCGGGGCCCGAGCACCCGGTGCCGGTGGCCAGCATGACCAAGGTGATGACGGCCTACGTGGTGCTGAAGGACCACCCGCTCACCGGCAGCGCCGGCGGCCCGGGCATCACCATCAGCCCGGCCGACGCTGCCGACTACACAACAGACGTGGTCACCACACAGGCCAGCGTGGAGGTCCAGGCCGGCGAGGTGCTCACCGAGCGCCAGGCGCTGGAGGGCCTGCTGGTGCACTCGGCCAACAACCTGGCCTACGCCCTGGCCTGCTGGGACGCCGGCTCCCTGCCGGCGTTCGTGACCAAGATGAACGCCGCCGCCTCGGCGCTGGGCATGACCCAGACCCACTACGTCGACGCCAGCGGGTACACACCGGGATCGGTGTCGACCCCGGCGGACCTGTTGAAGGTCGCGGCGGCGGCCATGGCCATCCCCGCCTTCGCCCAGGCGGTGGCTATGCCCTCGGTCACCCTGCCGGTGGCCGGGACCGTGTCGACCTACACGCCGCTCCTGCCGGGCAGCACAACAGGTGCCACCCCCGGGGTGGTAGGCGTGAAATCGGGCTTTACCACAGCCGCCGGGGGCGGGGACATCCTGGCCTACCAGGCCTCGGCGGGCGGGCAGCCGCTCACCGTGCTGGCCGCCGTGACCTCCCAGGAAGGACCCACAGTGCTGCATGCCGCCGGCGAGATGGACCTGGCCGTGGCCCAGGCGGCGGCCGGTGCCGTGGAGGCGGTCCCGGTGGCCACGGCGGGCGAGCAGGTGGGGCGGGCCTCGATCGGCGGCCGGTCGGTCTCGGTGGTCACGGCCACCGCCGGCTCGTTGCTGGCCTGGCCCGGGCAGCGGATCCGCCAGACCGTGGTGGTCACCCACCACCCGCCGGCGGGGGCCCGGGCGGGGGCGCCGGTGGGGACGGCGCTCTTCACGTTGGGGGAGCAGCAGGTGGCCGTGCCGGTCCGCACCGCCGCCCGGCTCGGCCGGCCGCGCTGAGCGTTCGGCTCCAGTGAAGTGACCTCGATAACGGCCTTCGTGACCTACGGAAGGGGAGGCGCTGGCGCTCGTGTCCGCGTCTTCGACTGGTTGGACCGCGTCAGCCCGGACGCCGCCGTCCACCCGTACCTGGGGACTGGGGACAATTCGCCGGCCACTTTGCTGAGGAACCCGGCTGCGGCCGTGATGGCGGAGGCCCGGGTGCACGTACTGGCGAGAAGGACCCATGATCGGTTGCTTCTCTTCAGGCAAGCCAGCCCCTTCGGCAAGGGTCGCATCGAAACTCGACTTCTGCAAGGGGCGAACTGGGGGGTCTACGACTTCGACGACGGTCTTCCGTGGGACGGTGGGCAACGGGCTCGGGTAGGAAGGCTGGTCCGCTCGAGTGCGCAGAAGTGCGTCCAGAGCGTCGTGGCGGCTGACCGAGTGATCGCCGGCAATGAGTACCTTGCCGAGTGGGCCAGCCAGCACTGCCATGACGTCGTGGTCATACCGAGCTGCATCGAGCCCGGTGACTACGTCGTCAAAGAGGACTACGAGATCGGGAATGTTCCGCGTTTGGTATGGATCGGGTCATTGAGCGGGGAGCCCTACCTCGAGAGGATCGCCGACCCCCTCCTCCAGTTGCACCAGAAGCTCGGCGCGCGATTGACGATCATCGGGGATCCCGCCGGCCGGCTGAGCCCGGCGCTGGAAGCGATGACCGATCGCCTGGCGTGGCAGAACAAGGTGGCGGAACGCCAGCTGGCGGCCTTCGACGTTGGTCTCGCTCCGCTCACCGATGATCGTTTCAGCCGCGGGAAGTCTGCGTACAAGCTCCTGCAGTATGCGGCGGCGGGGGTTCCATTCGTGGCCTCTTCGGTTGGAACGAACGAGACGGTCGCGACTGCGCTCGGCGGGATGCTCGCCACCAACGAGGCCGAGTGGGTCGAACGGGTCACGGAGCTCGCCGAGACGTCCGCCAGCAGCCGGGCAGTCCTGGCATCACGGGCGCTCCAGGTGGTCACGGCCCACTATTCGTTCGACGCGTGGGAGGGTCGGTGGCGCACGGCGATGGAGCTGCACCCCTTCCAGCCTTTGACGGGGTCTTGACGAACCCTCGCCTATCCTGAACGGCGTGCGCGCTCGTGCCCCCGCCTCCTCGGCCAACCTCGGACCGGGCTTCGACGCCCTGGCCGTGGCCCTCGACCGCTACGTGGAGGTGGAGGTGGAGCCGGCGCCCCGGCTGACCGTGCGCAGCGAGGGGGAGGGGGCCGGACTGTCCGACGATGCCGGGCACCTGGCGGCCCGGGTGGCCATGGACGTGGCCGGGCACGACCGGCTGGCCATCACCGTGCGGTCGCAGATCCCGGTGGCCCGGGGCCTCGGGTCCTCGGCCGCGCTGGCCGCCGCCGCCGCCGCGGCCGCCGGCGCCAGGGATCCGCTGGCCGTGGCGGCCCGGGCCGACGGCCATCCCGAGAACGCAGCGGCCAGCGTGGTGGGCGGCCTGGTGGCCGCCTCCACCGTGCGGGGCGCCGTCCAGGTGGCCCCGCTGGCCCTCGACCCCGAGCTGGTCTTCGTGGTGGTGGTGCCCGACCGCTCGTTGAGCACGGCCAAGGCCCGCCAGTCCCTGCCGGCCCAGGTCAACCGGGAGGACGCCGCCTTCAACCTGGGGCGGATGGGCCTGCTCCTGGTGGGGCTGTCCGACCACCGGCTGCTGGTGAAGGAGGCGGCCGAGGACCGGCTGCACCAGGACTACCGGAGCCCGCTCTTCCCGGAGGCCCCGATGCTGCTGGCCAGCTTGCTGGCCGGCGGGGCCCTGGCCGCCTGCTGGTCGGGGGCCGGTCCCAGCCTGGTGGGCTTCTCCACCGGGGAGGCGGCGCCGATGGTGGCCGCCGCCGCCCGCCAGGGGCTGGCCGAGGCCGGGGTGCCGGGATCGGTGCTCCTGCTCCGGGCCGACACCGGCGGCCTGGTCACCGGCGACGCCGCCCGGCTGCCGGCGCTGGACGGGGAGGGGTAGGCGTACACTTCGGCGATGGCCCGTACGTTCGCCATCCGCACCTTCGGGTGCCAGATGAACGAGCACGACTCGGAGCGGCTGGCCGGCCTGCTGGTGGCCGACGGCCTGGAGCCGGTGGAGGACGTGGCCGACGCCGACGTGGTGGTGCTGAACACCTGCTGCATCCGGGAGAACGCCGACAACCGCCTCTACGGCACCCTGGGCCACCTCAAGTCCCTGCGCGACGCCAAGCCGGGCCTGCAGATCGCCGTGGGCGGCTGCCTGGCCCAGAAGGACCGGGAGCTGGTCCGCCGCAAGGCCGGCCACGTCGACGTGGTCTTCGGCACGCACAACCTCTCCCGGGCGCCGGCGCTGCTCCGCCAGGCCGCCACCGAGGGGCCGGTGGTGGAGGTGCTCGACGGGCCCGATCCGGCGGCACCGGCCGACCATGCGCCGGCCCTCTCGGCCGTGCGGGAGCTGCCCTACGCCGCCTGGGTGACCATCCAGACCGGGTGCGACAACTCGTGCGCCTTCTGCATCGTGCCGTCGGTGCGCGGGCCGGAGGTGAGCCGGCAACCCGAGGACGTCGTGGCCGAGGTGCGGTCGCTGGCCCGCCGGGGCGTGGTCGAGGTGACCCTGCTCGGCCAGAACGTCAACTCCTACGGTCGGGACCTGACCCGCCGCCGCCCCCTCTTCGCCGACCTGCTGCGCCGGGTGGGCGCGGTGGAGGGCATCCGCCGGGTGCGCTTCACCAGCCCCCACCCGAAGGACCTGCGGCCGGAGACCGTCGCCGCCATGGCCGAGGTCGACGCCGTCTGCGACCAGCTCCACCTGCCCCTCCAGGCCGGCAGCGACCGGGTGCTGGCCGCCATGCGCCGGGGCTACACGGCCGAGCGCTACCTGGCCCGGCTGGCCGCCGCCCGGGAGGCGGTGCCCGGCCTGGCCGTCACCACCGACGTGATCGTGGGCTTCCCCGGGGAGACGGAGGACGACTTCGAGGACACGCTGGCCGTGGTGGCCGAGGCCGGCTACGACAGTGCCTACACCTTTATCTTCTCGCCCCGGCCCGGCACCCGGGCGGCCGCCATGGAGGACCGGTTCGTCCCGCCCGAGGTGGTGGCCGACCGGTTCGAGCGGCTGCGGGCGGTGGTGGAGCGCTCGGCGCTGGCCCGCCACCGGGCCCGGGTCGGCCGCGTCGAGGAGGTCCTGGCGGAGGGAGGAAGCCGGCGGGACCCGTCGATGGCCACCGGCCGCACCACCCAGGGCAAGCTGGTGCACTTCCCGGCGGGCGGCCCCGGCGGTGTGCTGGCGCCCGGCTCGTTCGCCGAGGTCCGGGTGACCGGTGCCGCCCCGCACCATCTCACCGGCACCCTGGTGCGGGTCACCGCCCGGCCCCGGCACCGGACCCGCATCCCGGTCGCCGCCGGCTGACACCTTGGCACCGGTGGGCCTCGCCCCGGAGGGGCGGTCGGTCGCGCTGGTGGGCACCACGGCGTCGGGCAAGTCGGAGGTGGCCATGACCGTGGCCCGGGCCCGGGGCGACGTGGAGCTGGTCTGCGTGGACTCCATGACCGTCTACCGGGGCATGGACATCGGGACGGCCAAGCCGTCGCCCGCCGCCCGGGCCGAGGTCCCCCACCACCTGCTGGACCTGGTCGACCCGTCCGAGGAGTTCGCCGTGTCGGCGTTCCAGCGGTCGGCT
Source organism: Acidimicrobiales bacterium (assembly GCA_030044045.1). The sequence continues at coordinate 4,100 of JASHWO010000117.1, read as the reverse complement.
CGCCGGGCGCTGGCCGGGATCGCCGCCGCCGGCCATCGGGCGCTGCTGGTGGGGGGCACCGGGCTCTACCTGCGGGCCGTCGTCGACGACCTGGAGCTCCCCGGCCGCTGGCCGGCCGTCGCCGCCGAGCTGGCGCGGGAGGCCGACCGGCCGGACGGGGTGGCGCGGCTGCACGCCCGCCTGGCCGTGCTGGACCCGCTGGCCGCTTCCCGCACCACCGCCGTCAACCGGCGCCGGGTGGTCCGGGCCCTGGAGGTGACGCTGGGATCGGGCCGGCCCTTCTCGTCGTACGGGCCGGGGCTCACCGCCTATCCGGCGACCCGCTGCACGATGGTGGGGCTCCCTTTCGACCCGGAGGTGGTGGACCGGCGGATCGAGGCACGCTTCCACCGCTGGCTGGACGGGGGCCTGCTGGACGAGGTGCGGGCCCTGGCCGCCCGGCCGGAAGGGCTGTCCCGCACCGCCCGCCAGGCCCTCGGCTACCGGGAGCTGCTGGCCCACGTGGAGGGCGGCGCCCCGCTGGACGAGTGCGTGGCCGCCGCCGTGCAGCGGACCCGGGCCTACGCCCGCCGCCAGCGGTCCTGGTTCGCCCGCGATCCCCGCATCCGCTGGGTGGCCGGGGGCGAGGACCCGGTGGCCGTGGTAACGGCGGCGCTGATCGACGGATGACGCTGACGCCGGGCACCGGGTGACCGGCATGGGGTGACGACGAGCGGGCAGCGGGCAGTGGCGGCACCGCGCGGGGCGCGGCCCGCGGATGCGAGACTGTGGGCGATGGCCCAGCTCGACGACCTCCAATTGGCGCTCTCCAAGCACGAGGGCGCCGGGAACGACTTCCTGGTGGTGGTCGACCCGGACGAGCGCGTGCACCTGGACGCCGGGATGGTCCGCGCCCTCTGCGACCGCCACCGGGGGGTGGGGGCCGACGGGGTGATCGTGGTGGGGCCGGGCCGGGACGGGGCCGACCTCTCCATGCTCCTCCGCAACGCCGACGGCGGCGACGCCGCCATGAGCGGCAACGGCATCCGCTGCCTGGCCCAGGCGGCGGTCGACGCCGGCCTGGTGGCCGGGCCCCGCTGTACCGTGGCCACGGCGGCCGGGGTGCGGACGGTCACCTACGCGGCGGGGGCGCGGCCCGGGGAGGCCACGGCCAGCGTGGACATGGGCCCGGTGCGACTCGGCGCCGACCAGCCGCAGCGGTTCCCCGACCGCCGGGTGCGCCAGGTGGACGTGGGCAACCCCCACCTGGTCCTCTACGGCCCGGACGACCCGGCGGCGGTGGCCGTGGCCGACCTCGGGCCCCGGCTGGAGGCCAGCCGGGCCGGCGGGGTCAACGTCGAGTTCGTCAGCGCCGGGCCCGCTCCGGGCGAGCTGGTCCTGCGGGTGTGGGAGCGGGGGGTGGGGGAGACCCGGGCCTGCGGCACCGGGAGCTGCGCCGCCGCCGCCGCCGCCCGGAGCTGGGGGCTGGCCGGCGACGTGGTGCGGGTCCGGAACCCCGGCGGCACCCTGGAGGTGACCCTGGGCCGGACCGAGGACGACCCGGTGCTCCTGGCCGGGCCGGTCCGCCGGGTGGCCGAGGTGCGGGTGGACCTGGGCACGCTGGACCCGGGCCGGCTCCAGCCCCGCGGGACCGCATGAGCGCACTGCCATGAGCGCACCGCTGCCCGGCACCCTGATCGACCGTTCGTTCCGCGAGCGGATCATCCTGGTGGGCGTGGTGTTCCCCGGGACCACCGCCGACGAGGTGGCCTCGCACCTCGACGAGCTGGCCCTGCTGGTGGACACCGCCGGGGCCGACGTGGTGGCCCGGGTGGTCCAGCGCCGGGACCGGCCCGACCCGGCCACCTACGTGGGGCGGGGCAAGGCCCATGAGCTGGCCGAGCGCTCGGAGGCGGTCGACGCCGACACCGTGGTCTTCGACGACGAGCTGACCCCGGCCCAGCAGCGGAACCTGGAGAAGCTGCTCGGCCGCACGGCCATCGACCGCACGGCGGTGATCCTCGACATCTTCGCCCAGAACGCCCGCAGTCCCGAGGGCAGGGCCCAGGTGGAGCTGGCCCTGCTCCGCTACCGCCTGCCCCGGCTGCGGGGCCGGGGGGTCGGGCTGAGCCAGCAGGCCGGCGGCATCGGCACCCGGGGGCCGGGCGAGACCCAGCTCGAGGTGGACCGGCGGCGCCTGGTCCGGCGCATGCAGCGGTTGGAGGCCGCGCTGGGGGAGGTGGACCGGACCCGGGTGGTGCAGCGCCGCTCCCGGGCCCGCGGCCGGCACCGGGAGCTGGCACTGGTCGGTTACACCAACGCCGGTAAGTCGACCCTCCTGAACCGGCTGACCGGCGCCGGGGTGCCGGCCGAGGACCGGCTGTTCGTGACCCTCGATCCCCGGACCCGGCGGCTGGCCCTGCCCGGCGGGGAGACGGTGCTGGTGACCGACACCGTCGGCTTCGTCCGCAAGCTGCCGCACGAGCTGGTGGAGGCCTTCCGCTCCACCCTGGAGTCGGTCTGCCTGGCCGACCTGCTGGTGCACGTGGTCGACGGGGCGTCGCCCGACGCCGGGGCCCAGGTCGACGCCGTCGGGTCGGTGCTGGAGGAGATCGGCGCCGGCGGGGTGCCCGAGCTGCTGGTGGTCAACAAGGCCGACCGTTCGCCCGCCGCCGCCCGGCTGGCCGCCGAGACCGAAGGCGCGGTCTGCGTCTCGGCCCGCACCGGCGAAGGGGTGGACGGCTTGCTGCGCACGGTGGCCGACCGGCTCCGGGTGGCCGACCGGGTGGTCGAGCTGGAGATCCCCTGGGCCCGGGGCGACGTGCTGGCCGCGGTCCACCGGGAGGGCGAGGTGGTCGGCCGGCGGGAGGGCGTCCACGCCGCCCGGCTGCACGTGGTGCTGGACGAGGCCGGCCGGGCCCGTTTCGGGCAGTTCGTGGTGGCCCCGGCGTGACCGCCGGCGGCTGGCGCCCGCCGCCCTACCCCTACGACCGGCTGGCCGAGCTGGGGACCTTGGCCGAGGCCCTGCCCGGCGGGCTGGTGGACTGCTCGGTGGGCACCCCCTGCGACCCGCCGCCGCCCCAGGTGGTGCAGGCCCTGGCCGTGTCCGGGACCGAGCGGGGCTACCCGTCGTCGGCCGGCGGGCCGGCCCTGCGCCGGGCGGCCGCCGGCTGGCTCCAGCGGCGGTTCGAGGTGGCGGTGGACCCGTCGTCGGTGGCCGCCTGCGTGGGGACCAAGGAGCTGGTGGCCTCCACCCCGCACTACCTCCGCCTGCGGGACCCCTCGCGCGACACCGTGCTCTACCCGGCCGTGTCCTACCCCACCTACGCCATGGGGGCCACGCTGGCCGGCTGCCGGGCGGTGCCCGTGCCCCCGGCCACGCCGGACGGGAGCGGGCTCGACCTGGCCGCGGTGGACCCGGCCGACGCCGGGCGGGCCCTGCTGCTGTGGGCCAACTCCCCGAGCAACCCCACCGGCGGCCTGACCGACCTGGCCGCCGCCGCCGAGTGGGGCCGGGCCCGGGGGGTGCCGGTGTTCTCCGACGAGTGCTACACGGAGTTCACCTGGGAGGGGCCGCCCCGCAGCGTGCTGCAGTCGGGGCCGGAGGGGGTGGTGGCCGTCCACTCGCTGTCCAAGCGGTCGAACCTGGCCGGGCTCCGGGCCGGGTTCTTCGCCGGCGACCCCGAGCTGGTGGCCTACCTGCGCTCGGTCCGCCAGCACGCCGGGTGCATGGTCCCCGGCCCGGTGCAGGCGGCGGCGGCCGTGGCCCTGGCCGACGACGCCCACGTGGCGGTCCAGCGCGAGCGCTACCTCGACCGGCTGAACTACCTGTCGGCCGCCCTGCGGATGTCCGGCTGCCCGGTGGGGCTGCCGGCCGGCGGGTTCTACCTCTGGCTCCCGGTGCCCGATCGCTGGCCCGACGCCTGGGCCATGACCGCCGACCTGGCCCGCACCGCCGGCCTGCTGGTGAGCCCGGGCGACTTCTACGGCGAGGCCGGGCAGGGCTTCGCCCGCGTCGCCGTGGTGCAGCCCATGGCCCGGCTCCGCCTGGTGGCCGAGCGCCTGGCCGCCGCCGGCTGGAGCTGAGGGCGGGCTGGGCCGCACGGCCGGTGTGGGGCAGG
>JASHWO010000116.1 GCA_030044045.1 Acidimicrobiales bacterium | reverse complement strand
GACGCCGGCGACCACGACGGCGCCGCCCGGTCGGCGTACACCTGTGCCGTGCTCTGCGGGGCCCTGGGCCTGGCGCTGCGGGCCGGTGGCGGGGAGGTGCTCGACGCCGAGACCCGGCGGCTGGCCGCTGCCCGCGACGAGGCCCGGGCGGCCCGCGACTGGGCCCGGGCCGACGCCATCCGGGACGAGCTGGTGGGTGCGGGCTGGACGGTGGAGGACGGCCCCGACGGGACGGTGTTGCGGCGGTGAGCGATTGCCAACGCTCGTTGCGGCGCCTAGCGTCCCCACCGAGGGCTCCCTGCCCGAGAGCAGGGAGCGGCACACCGGCGTGAGCCGGTGAAGTACGAGCGATAGCAGCAAGAAGGGGGATCGCCACCGTGGCATCCGGGACGGTCAAGTGGTTCAACGCCGAGAAGGGCTACGGCTTCATCTCGCAGCCGGATGGCAGCGCCGACGTGTTCGTGCACCACAGCGCCATCCAGATGAACGGCTACCGCGTGCTGGAAGAAGGCCAGCCCGTGGAGTTCGAGGTCGAGAACGGCCCGAAGGGCCTGATGGCCAAGGAGGTCCGCCCCGTGGGGCCGCCGCCCGGCGCGTGACAGCCGGTCTCTCCAGAGTTACTATGAAGTAACTAGAGGGAGGTTCGCCATGCCCCAGTTTTCGCTCGACCTCGACGAGGACCAGATCCAGATCCAGAAGTGGGTCCACGACTTCGCCGAGTCGGTGGTCCGCCCGGCGGCCCACGAGTGGGACGAGCGGGAGGAGACCCCGTGGCCCATCATCCGGGAGGCGGCCAAGATCGGGCTGTACTCGGTCGACTTCGTGGCCAGTTCCTTCGCCGACCCGACGGGGTTGCAGATGGCCCTGGTGAACGAGGAGATGAGCTGGGGGGACGCCGGGATCGCCCTGGCCATCTTCGGCTCCACCCTGGCCGTGGCCGGCATCTACGCCAACGGGACGCCGGAGCAGCAGGCCGAGTGGATCCCCCAGTGCTTCGGCACCCCGGACGACGTCAAGCTGGCGGCGTTCGGCGTGTCCGAGCCCGACGCCGGGTCCGACGTGTCGTCGCTGTCGTCCCGGGCCGTCTACGACGAGGCCCGTGACGAGTGGGTGCTGCACGGCACCAAGACGTGGATCACCAACGGCGGCCTGGCCGACACCCACGTGCTGGTGCTGTCGGTCGACCCCGCGCTGGGCAGCCGGGGCCAGGCCAGCTTCGTGGTGCCCGAGGGCACGCCCGGCATCAGCCAGGGGCAGAAGTTCAAGAAGATGGGCATCCGGGCCTCCCACACCGCCGAGGTGGTCCTGGACGACTGCCGGGTACCCGGGCGCTGCCTGCTGGGCGGAAAGGAGAAGCTGGACGAGCGGCTGGCCCGGGCCCGGGAGGGCGGGCGCACCGCCACCCAGGCGGCCATGGCCACCTTCGAGGCCTCCCGGCCGCTGGTCGGGGCCCAGGCGGTGGGCATCGCCCGGGCGGCCTACGAGTTCGCGCTGGACTACGCCAAGGAGCGCCGGCAGTTCAAGCGGCCGATCATCGAGAACCAGGGCATCGCCTTCAAGCTGGCCGACATGCGGCTGCACGTCGACGCCGCCCGGCTGCTGGTGTGGCGGGCGGCCTGGATGGCCCGGAACGGCAAGCAGTTCCTGGCCGGTGAGGGGTCCCAGTCCAAGCTCTTCGCCGGCGAGACGGCGGTATGGGTGACCGAGCAGGCCATCCAGATCCTCGGTGGCTACGGCTACATCCGGGACTACCCAGTGGAGCGCTGGCACCGGGACGCCAAGATCTACACGATCTTCGAGGGCACCTCGGAGATCCAGCGGCTGGTCATCAGCCGGGCCATCTCCGGCGTCCACATCCAGTAGCGCGGGACGGGCCGCCGGCGCCCCGGTCCTATATCAGATAATCTGATCGGGTGTCCGACGTCACGGCGACCGACGCCGCCCGCACCTTCTCCGACCTGCTCGACGCCGTCGAGCACCGGGGCGAGCGCTTCACCATCGTGCGCCGGGGACGGGCGGTCGCCCATCTCGAGCCGGTGGCCCAGGGAGGGGGCGCCGAGGCCAAGGCAGTGCTGCGCCGCCACCGTCCCGACGCCGCCTGGCCGGGGGACCTCCGGACGGTCCGGTCCCTGGTCGAGATCGACGTCTGGCGGTGAGCCGGCTCCTCCTGGACACCACCTTCCTCATCGACGCCGAGCGCTCGGGTGACGGGCTCGACGGCGCGATCGACGACGGTGACGACGTGGCCGTGGCTGCGGTCACCGTGGCTGAGATGCGAGTCGGCGCGCTCCTGGCCACCGGCCGCCGCCGGGCCGCACGCCACGCCTACGTGGACGACGTGATCGCCTCGATCCCCGTCGTGGACTACGACCTCGCGGTGGCCGAGGCGCACGCCCGGCTCCTGGCCGCCGTCCGCTCCCAGGGCCGGCCCCGGGGCGCTCACGACCTGGTCATCGCCGCCAGCGCCGCCGCCACCGAGCGGGTGGTGGTGACGGCGGACCGGGGGGCGTTCACCGACCTCCCGGAGGTGCGCGTCCGCCTACACGACCGGACCGCCTGAAGACGACGATGACAGTGTTGTCGAAGAGTGGAGAAATTTACGGCAACACAACAACTCTGCGTCCTCTTGGCCAGCGCAGGCAGGCCCCCGGGCCAGCGGTGGTGGAGCTGCTGGTGGTATGCACCGGGAACGCCGCCCGGTCGGTGATGGCCGGGGCCATGCTCGGGGTGCTGGCCGAGGCCTCCGGACGGGGCCTGCGGGTGGCCACCGCCGGGACCCACGCCGTGGACGGGCAACCGGCCAGCGTGCGCACCCGGGAGGCCCTGCGCGCCGTGGGCCCGGCGGCCGGGCTGGACGTGTCGGGCCACCGCAGCCGCTCCCTGGAGGCGCCGGCCCTGGCCCGGGCCGACCTGGTGGTGGCCATGGAAGCCGACCACGTGCGCTACGTGCGCCGCCACCATCCCGAGGCCGCGGCCCGCACCGCCACCATCCGGCGACTGTGCCGGGACCTACCGCCCGGGCCGCTGCCCCTGACCGAGCGGATGGCGGCGCTGGACCTGGCCGCCGTGGCCCTCGACGGCGATGAGGACGTGGACGACCCGGCCGGGCGGGACGAGGCCGTCTACGCGGCGTGCGCGGCCGAGCTGTGGGACCTCTGCCAGTCCCTCGCCGAGCGCCTGTGACGTCCACGGCCGGCGTGGGGCAGGGGCCCCACGCATCGGAGGAGCCTGGGGTTGGGGCCCCGGGCGGGTCATGAGCACCACGGCCGGCGTGGGGCAGGGGCCCCACGCATCGGAGGAGCC
>JASHWO010000115.1 GCA_030044045.1 Acidimicrobiales bacterium | reverse complement strand
GGTGGTGGAGCGGGTGCTCGGGCCGCGGGAGCTGGCGGCCACGGCCCGGCGGACCTGGGAGCCGGGGCCGCCGGTGGTGGGTGGTGCCGCCCCCGCCCCCGCCCCTGCCTTCGGCACCGGTCCTGGTGCTGGTGCCGATGCCAACGGTGCCGCGCCCGGCGGCCGCGCCTGCCCGCCCTGCGCCGTGGGCTGGCCCTGGCCGATGGCCGCCGACGTCGAGTGGGGGTGCGTCCGCACCGACGGGACGTGGCACGCCACCTACTGGATCGCCGAGTGGCCGCGGGTGGACGTCGGGCCGGACTTCCTCGGCCCGCTGCTGCTCGGGCCGGTACGGCGTTCGGTGTCGGTGGTGATGGAGCCCCTCAGCCCGAGTCAGGCGGTCCGGCAGGCCGAGCAGGCCCGGACCGCCGACCTGGCCGACGCCGAGCTGCGGCGGCGGGGCGGTTTCCTGTCGACGGCCCGACGCTCGCGGGAGGAGGCGGTGGTGGTGCGGCGTGAGGAGGAACTGGCCGACGGCCATGCGTCGTTCCGCTTCTCGGGGTACGTCACCGTCACCGCGCCCAGCCGGGACGAGCTGGCGGGCGCCTGCGAGGCCACCGAGCAGGCGGCGGGCCAGTGCCGGCTGGAGCTCCGCCGCCTCTACGGCGACCAGGAGCGGGCGCTCACCTGCGCGCTACCGCTGTGCCGGGGGCTGGCATGACGCCGCCCGTCGGTCAGGCCGGCGGGAGGTGGTCGGCCAGGAGGCGCCCCAGCGCCAGGACCTGGTCGTCGGCCAGGGAACCGGGTCGATCGAGCTCGGCGGCCAGCTCGCCACGCGAGCCGACCCAGATCCCTTCGACCACCCCGGGCCCGGCCAGCCAGCCGAGCCCGCGACCGACCAGGACCACCCGCCGGTGGACCGGCACCGCTGTCCAGCCCTGCTGCCGCAGCACGCCGGCCACCGCCGCCACCTGCGAGGCCATCGAGCGAGCTACCTTCGCCGTCTGGTCGCGGCCCCCGGCCACCAGGCGCGGCCCCCGCCGCCCGCCGCGGATCTCGGCTCCACCCGACCAGCGCTTGGCGTCGATCACGTGCACGCCGCTGGGGGCCACCACCAGGTGGTCGATGTTGGCCCCGCCTCTTCCGGGGAGGCGACGGTCGTGCACCACGCAGAGCGACCGCCCCGAACCGGCCAGCCGTTCGAGGCGCCGGCCGAGGTCCTCCTCGCCCCGGCTGCCCGCGGCCCAGGCCTCGGTGGTGGGCCGGCGGCCCCACAGGGACAGGGCGGCGGCCAGCCCGACCACCAGGCTGACCAGGAGCCCGTACCGGAGGGCCAGTGCCGGGGGCAGTGGTGTGGTGTGGTCGATCCCTGCACCGGCGCCGCTGGAAGTGCCATTGACGATGTGGCGCACCACCGGGTCGACGAGCTGGACGACCACGAACGCCAGCACCATGCAGAGCACCACGACTGCCACCTGGCGTGGGAAGGCCCGCCGCGACTGCTTCTCGTACATGCCGCGGGCACTGGCGCCGGGATGGCCGTAGACCCGTTGGGCAGGAAGCTCGGGCGGCCCGGCCGGCGGCGCCTGGCCCGTCACGGAGGTGGCGACAGTCCCCCTGCCCGGTCCCGGCGGCGCGGCTGGTGGCGCGGCGGCTGCCGTGCACCCGGTGCACGTGACGGCACGGCTGTCAGGATGCCACCAGCCGGCGGTGCCCGCCGGCTGGACGGTGCCGCAACGGGCGCACCACCCGGAGTACCGCAACGTGATCAGCCGGGGACCCCCCACGGCGCGCACCGTAGCCGCGGGGTGTGCCGCGGCCGCCGACCGGCGTCCCGGTGCTCAGCTGGTGCCGGGGGCGTCGGCGCGCTGGCCGGCACTGGCCGGCAGCCAGAGCGACACCGCCAGGCCGACGGCCCCGAAGCCCATCATGATCACGAGGGCCAGGACGAAGTGGGTGTTCCCGGTCACGACGGTGGACACCAGGGCCGAGCCGACGATCGCCGTGCCCATGGAGGATCCGAGGTTGGACGCGCTGCGGGAGACCCCCGAGATCTCGCCCTGCTCGGCGTCGCCGAAGGCCGACTGCACCACGTTGACGGCCGACGTGAGCATGGCGCCGATGCCGACGCCCATCAGGAGGATGCCCGGCACGAACCCGAGGATGTTCGAGTGGGCGCGGGCCAGGGCCAGGAGCAGGCCCAGTCCGGCCAGGGTGACGGCGAACCCGGCCCAGGTCAGCGTCTTCTGGGTGAACCGCTTGGCCAGCCGCCCGGCGGTGGTGGCTGAGGCGAGGATCCCCACCGTGGCCGGGGTGAGGGCCAGGCCGGTCTCGACGGCGCTGAAGTGCCGGATCTCCTGGAGGAAGACGGAGATGACGAAGAAGCTGCCCTGGAGGATGAGCCATTGGATGTTCTGCGCCACCAGGCCGCGGTTGGCGGTGTGGCTCCGGAAGAGCGTCGGCGACACCAGGAGCACCCGGTTGGCCCGAGCCCGGGCCCGCAGGTGGAGCACGAAGACGCCCAGCACGACGGCGCCGGCGCCGACGAACAGCCAGACGGGGGACACGCCCCCCTTCGGGATGACCACCGTGCCGAACACGGCGAACGCCTGCCGGGAGGCGAACCACCCGTAGGTGCGGGACTGCAGGAACCCCAGCACGATCAGGAGCAGGCCGGCGGCGGACAGGGCCGAGCCCACGAGGTCGAACCCGTGCTCGCGCTCGGCGGGCTCGGGGACGCGGGTCCGGCGGGCCATGCAGGCGATCGAGGCCACCACCAGCACCTGGAGGCCGAACGAGGCCCGCCAGCTGATGGCGGTGGTGATGGCGCCGCCGATCAACGGGCCGGCGGCGGCGCCCACCCCGCCGGCCGCGCTGACCAGGCCGAAGGCCCGGGCCCGGGACGGCACGTCGGAGAAGGCGACGGTGATGATGATGTAGATCGGCGGGATCATGAGGGCCGAGCCCACCCCCTCCAGCACCGAGTAGCCGACGACGAGGGTGGGGAGGGAGCCCGACACCGCGGCGACCAGGCCGCCGGTGCCATAGACGAGCAGGCCGAGCAGGAAGCAGCGCTTCCGTCCCCACAGGTCGGTGAGCTTGCTCCCCGGGAGCATGAGCGCGGCCATCACCAGCGTGAACAGGGTGATCGACGTCTGGACGCCGCTCACGTCGGTGTGCAGGTCGGTGGCGATGTTGCTGATGGCCACGTTCATGTTGGAGCCGGCGTAGCTGGCGATGAACTGGCACAGGGCGAGCGGGACGACGATGCCCCCGGCCGTGGTGACACGACGGTCGGTTCCCGTCCCCTCGAGGATACCGTCGCTATCCCCGTCGGGCCCGACCGTTCTGTAACGAGTGGGCGTGGACCGCCACGGCCGGCCGAGCGCGGCGCCGGCCGGTGCACGCCGGTACGGCGAGGGAAGGAGGGAGCGGTGCCCAGCGGCAGCATGTGGGGTGGAGGGAGGACGGGCCTGCGGGTCCCGGCGCACCAGGTGACGACCCGCCACCTGGGTGCGGCCTACCCGTTGGTGGCCGAGGGCGGCCTCGGGCACCGGGGCGTGCTGGTCGGCCACGATCTGCTCGGCAGCTCCTTCGTGCATGACCCCTTCGAGCTCTACGCCCAGGGCGTGGTGAGCAACCCGAACATGATCGTCTTCGGCCAGATCGGGCGGGGCAAGAGCGCCTTCGTGAAAACCTACCTGTGGCGCCAGGCCGTGTTCGGCCGCCGGGCCTGGGTGGTCGACCCGAAAGGCGAGTACGGGGCCCTGGCCACCGCCTGGGGCACCCGGCCTATCGCCTTGCGCCCTGGCGGCGCGGTGCGGCTGAACCCGCTCGACCCCGGGCCCGACGGCGAGCCCAGGACGGCGACGGCGGGTGGTGGTGCGGGCGCCGGTGGCGACGGCGGGGGCCGGGCCCCGGGGGCCGACGGGCGCCAGGTCGAGCTGCTGGCGTCGCTGGCCG
>JASHWO010000114.1 GCA_030044045.1 Acidimicrobiales bacterium | reverse complement strand
CGCCCGCACCACCCCGCCGGCCGCCCGGGCCGCCGGCAGCAGCAGGCCGTTGTCCGGGCCGACCAGCCACCGGGGGCCGGCCGGCGAGCCCACCTCCAGCACCAGGCCCCGCCGGGGCCCGCCCACGCCGGGGTCGACCACGGCCAGGACCACCCCCGGGCCCAGGTGGTCATAGGCCCGGGCCAGTGCCGCCGCGCCGGCCCGCACGTCGTACGGGGGGACGTCGTGGGTCAGGTCGACGACCAGGGCCGCCGGGGCCAGCCGGCGCAGCACGGCGTGGATCACGCCCACGAGCTCGTCGCGGCGGCCGTAGTCGGAGAGGAAGAAGACCGTGTCGGCGCCGGTGGGGGGTGGCGGGTCGCCCGGGACCGTCAACCGGCCTTGGTATGGCGCTCGGCCAGGTAGCGGTCGAGCTCCCCCTCGTGCACCCGGAACGACCGGCCGATCCGGACGGCGGGCAGCTGCCCGGCGTTGATCAGCCGGTACACGGTCATGCTCGACACCCGGAGCACGGCCGCCACCTCACCCACGGTCATGAACCGGGTGTGGATGTTGTCGAGTTGCCGGGCCATTCGTGACTCCCTCCGCATCCGGGACTGTACGCCCTCGCCGGCCCGAGCGAAAGGGTCGAAGGGCCTGCTACCTCCCCAGGTTCCGGGAGCGCTCGGTGGCCGAGGCCACCGCTTCCAGGAAGGCCGAGCGCACCCCCCGGGCCTCCAGCGCCCGGAGCCCGGCGGCGGTGGCGCCCCCCGGCGACGTCACCGCAGCCCGTAGGTCCTCAGGGGCCTCCCCGGTCTCGAGCAGCAGGCGGCCTGAGCCCACCAGCGTGCCCACGGCCAGGTCGCGGGCCAGGTCGCGGGGGAGGCCCACCAGCACCCCGGCCTCGACCAGGGCCTCCACCACCAGGAAGACGTAGGCGGGGCCGCAACCAGACAGCCCGGCCACGGCGTCCAGGTGGCGCTCGGGGACCCGCACCACGGTGCCCACGGTGCCCAGCAGGGCCTCGGCCCAGTCCAGGTCGGCGCTCCGGGCCTGGCTTCCCCCCGACAAGGCCGACACCCCGGCGCCCACCAGGGCCGGCGTGTTCGGCATGGCCCGGACCACCACCGCGCCGTCGGGCAGGCAGGCCTCCAGCCGGCCGGCCGGCATCCCGGCCACGATGGAGAGCACCCGGGCCACGCCCGCCGCGCCGAGCTGGCGGCAGGCCGGCTCGGCCACGTCCGGCTTGACGGCCAGCACCGCGCCCTCCGCCCCGGCGGCCAGGTCCGGCGGCAGGGCGCCCGGGGCCAGCGACTCCAGCACCACCAGCCCGTCGAGGTCGCCGGCCAGCGCCGCCCGCCGGGTCGGGTCGGGCTCCACCACGGCGATCTCGGCGGCCGTGCCCCAGCCTCGGACGACCAGGCCCGTGACCAGGGCCGAGCCCATCTTGCCTCCGCCGACCACCAGCAGCTTCACGGGCACCGGCAGAGGCTATCCCGGGTGGACCGGGTGGACCGGAGCCCGGCGGCCCGGGCAGGCCCGGCTCAGCGGCGCCGGCGCCGGCGGTAGAGGCCGGGGTGGGCCAGGGTCATGGCCGTCGGGTAGTGGTCGTCGACGTAGACGATGGACGAGCCGGCGATGCGGTCGAGCTCCTCCTCGTCGACCAGCGACGCCGGCACCTTGCCCACCAGGTAGACGGCGTCCTCGGGCCCCAGGCAGAAGGCCATGCCGTAGAGCTCGGTGTTCCGCCGGAGCAGGTACTGCAGCACCTCCACCACGTGCTCCCCCGGCGCCGGCATGAACTGGGCCTCGTGGTGGAGGGTGCGCTGGCGCAGGGTCAGCCAGACGGTGATGAACTCCTTCTCCTCCCCCTTGAAGCGCAGGTACCAGCGGTGCGACGCCGTGCGGTCGGTGACGTCCTGGCGCTCGGCGGCCACCAGGCCGAAGGTCCCGCCGGCCGACAGCTCCCGGGCGGCCCAGGCGTCGATCCGGCCCGCCACCTCGGCCATGGCCCGGTCGTCGGGCAGGTCGACCAGGGGCACGTCAGCGGCCGCCAGCCGGGGCCCCCGCCGCCAGGTCTGTCGGCGCCAGGGCCGCCACCACGAGGCCGGCGGCCATCAGGTGCACTCCACCAGGCGGCCGGCCAGCAGCTCGTCGTGGACCGCCTGGAGCCGGGCCGCCGCCTGCCGCCAGGTGTAGCGCCGGGCCCGGAGCACAGCGGCCGTCGAGAACCGCTCGGCCAGCAGCGGCTCCTCCACGATGCGCCGCACGCCCTCGGCGTAGGCCGCCGGGTCCGGCTCGTCCACCAGGAACCCGGTGCGCCCGTGGTCGACCAGGGTGGTGAGCCCCCCGACCGCCGAGGCCACCACCGGGGTGCCGCAAGCGGCCGCCTCCAGGGCCACCAGGCCGAACGACTCGGACCGGCTGGGCACCAGGCAGGCGTCGGCCGCCCGGTAGTAGGTGGAGAGCAGCTCGTGGGGCTGGGGCGGCACCATGACGACCCGCTCCCCCACGCCCAAATGGCCGGCCAGGCCGGCCAACCCCCGGTAGGCCTCGTCCCCCCGGGGACCGCTGGGGCCGCCCACCACCACCAGGCGGACGTCCCGCCCGGAGGGACACCGGTCGCCGGCCAGGGTGGCCAGGGCCCGGATGGCCATGTCGGCCCCCTTCAGGGGCTGGATGCGCCCCACGAACAGGAGCAGGGTCCCCGCCTCGGGCAGGCCCAGGGCCCGGCGGGCCTGCGGGCGGTGGCCGGGGCCGAAGAAGGCGTGGTCCACCCCGGGCGGCACGACGACCACCCGGGCCGGGTCGGCGCCGTAGAGGTCGGCGATCTGGTCGGCCTCCACCGTGCACGATGCCAGCACCGCATCCGAGCAGCGGACGATCGAAGCTTCGGCCTCGGCCCGCACGTGGGCCGTGCCCGCCTCCACCTCCTCCGGGCCGGCCTCGGCCTTCACCCGGTCGAGGGTGTGGAAGGTGGAGACCAGGGGGAGGTCGAGCTCGTGCTTGATGGCGTGGCCCGCCAGGCCGGACAGCCAGTAGTTGGCATGGACCGCCTCGTAGGGCCCGTCGTCACCCGAGGCGGCCGCCGGCCCCTCCGGCCCGGCCATCCGGGCCAGCACGCCCTCGGTGAACTCGTCCACCACCCCGGGCAGGGCCTCCTTCGGCACCGGGACCGGGGGGCCGGCCGGGACGTGGTGGATCCGCAGGCCGGGCTCGACGTCGACGGTGGGCGGCAGCGACGCCGACCAGGCCCGGGTGAACACGTCGCAGGCGGCGCCGGCCCGGGCCAGGGCCGAGGCCAGCTCCCGGACGTACACGTTCATCCCGCCGCCGTCGCCGGTGCCCGGTTGGGCCAGCGGCGAGGTGTGGAGCGAGAGCACGGCCAGCCGTCGCATGCGCTGCGAGCCTACCGGTGCCGGTGTGCCTACCTTTCGGTGGGATCGCCGGTGGCGGCCGCCGCGCCGGTGGTCGCCGGATCCGTGGCGGCGGCACCCGTGCTGGTGGTGGTGGCACCCTCGTGCTCGCGGCGGAAGGAGAGATAGATCCGGACCAGGGCCTGCTTCTGCTCCTCGCTCAGGTGCCGGTCGGCCAGGATCTGGCGGGCCAGGTCGGGCGAGCCGTGCGGCGGGTCCAGGATCCCGGCTTGCACGTAGAGGGTCTCGGCCGAGATGCTGAGTGCCCTGGCCAGCTGCTGGAGGATCTCGGCCGAGGGCTTCCGCAGGCCGCGCTCGATCTGGCTCAGGTAGGGGTTGGAGATGCCGGCCAGCTCGGAGAGCCGGCGCAGGGAGAGCCGGGCCGTGCTCCGCTGCTCACGGATGAACGCCCCCAGGTCGGCCCACCGGTCTGCCGGGTCGCTCGGCATGGTGACCGAGCGTACCCGGGCCGGTCAGTGGGCTTCTGCCTGCCGGTGGGCCTCCTGTCCGTGGGTTTCGCAGTGCCGGGCCGTGGGGTCGGCCTCGAGCACGTGGTCGGCGATCGGCGCCCCGCAGGCCTCGCAGGTGCCGTAGGTGCCGTCCTGGAGCCGGGCCAGCGCCCGGTCGACCTCGTCCAGCACCTGCTCGGCCCCGGCCAGCACCGCCTCGTAACCGTCGTCGGGTGCCGACGCCTCGGCGCCGGGTACGGTCGTGTCGGCGGGCGCACCCGGGGAGGGGTCCACCACCACCGGCGGGGCGTCGGCAGGGGGCTCCATCGGCCGGAGGATAGCCCGGCCTCCGGCCCCGAACCTGACCCGCCCGCCGCGCTTTCGTAGTGTGAGGGAGATGGCGATCGATCAGGCCGGCACCGGGGAGGCGGCGGGCACTGCCGCCCGGCCCCTGGCGTCCCTGGTGGGCGCCGGGATGGCCGTCCCGTGCCTCGACGGCACGTCCCGCCCCTACCGCGACCTCGACTGCGCCGCCTCCACCCCGGCCATGGCCGCGGTGGCCGACCGGGTGGCGGCCTTCCTCCCCGAGTACTCCAGCGTCCACCGGGGCGCCGGCTACAAGTCCCGCCGGGCCACCGCCCGCTACGAGGCGGCCCGGGAGCGGGTGCTGGCCCATTGCGGGCGCGACAGGGGCGACCAGGTGGCGGTGGTATGCCGCAATGCCACCGAGGCGCTGAACCACCTGGCTTACCGCATCCCGTTCGAGCCGGGCGACGTGGTGGTCACCACGGTGGTCGAGCACCACGCCAACCTGCTCCCCTGGGCCCGCTACGCCACCCGCCGCTACGTGGAGTGCGGCCCCGACGGGACCTTCGGGGTGGACGACGTGGTGGCCGCGCTCGAGGCCGGGCCCCGGCCGCGGCTGCTGGCCCTCACCGGCGCCTCCAACGTGACCGGGTGGGTGCCGCCGGTCGACCCCATCTGCGAAGCCGCCCACGAGCGGGGCGTCCCGGTGGTCCTCGACGCTGCCCAGCTGGCGCCCCACCGGCCGCTGCCGGCGGGCCCCGACTTCCTGGCCTTCAGCGGGCACAAGCTCTACGCGCCGTTCGGGGCCGGGGCGCTGGTGGGCCCCGGCCAGGCCTTCGCCACCGGCGATCCCTTCCTCGCCGGGGGCGGTGCCGTCGACCTGGTCGACCTGGACGAGGTGGTCTGGACGGCGCCGCCGGAGCGGGAGGAGGCCGGCTCGCCGAACGTGGTGGGCACGGTGGCCCTCGGGGCGGCCCTGGAGGAGATCGGCCGGATCGGCTGGGCAGCCCTGGCGGCCCACGAGGCTCGGTTGGGGCAGATGTTGCGGGAGGGACTGGCCGCCATCGACGGGGTGCGGCTGCTGGGCCCGGGCGGCAACGGCGGCGGGGCCGAGGGCGGCGGCGGTGGCAGTGGCGGCGGGGCCGATGCCCTGGCCGTGGCCGCCTTCACCGTGGAGGGCCTCCACCACGCGCTGGTGGCCGCCCGGCTCAGCGCCGAGTGGGGCATCGGGGTCCGCCACGGGTGCTTCTGCGCCCACCCCTACCTGCTCCGCCTCCTGGGCGTGGGGCCGGACGGGGTGGCGGCCGCCCGGCGGGAGATGCTGGCCGGGGACCGGCGGCAGGTGCCGGGGGCGGTGCGGGCCAGCGCCGGCCTGGGGACGACGGAGGGTGACGTGGCCGCCCTGCTGGGTGCCGTGGCCGAGCTGGCCGGCGGGGCGCCGTCCCCGGTGGCCTACGAGCAGGATCCGGCGACGGGCGACTTCCACCCGGCCGGCGACCGCCCCGGGTGGTGGACGGACGAGCGGCCGGCCGGTGCGGCGTGCGCCCGGGGATGAGGCAGGCACGGGAGGTGCCGGGGGTGCCGGGGGTGCGGGTGGGGCGGGCAGGGCGGTCCCCGGTCGGCAGGGCGCTGCCGGTGCTGGCCCTGGTGGCGTCCGTGGCGTCGGCCCTGGCGGTGGTGGTGGCAGCGCCGGCCGGCGTGGCCGGGGCCGGTGCGGCATCGGGAAGCAGGGCGGGCGGGAACAGGAGCGGGGGCGGGGGCGCCACCGCCTGGGTGACCAATCACGCCTTCGTGAGCCAGCCGGGCAGCACCCTCGTGCCGGTTGACCTGGGCAGCCGGCAGGCGGAGGCGCCGGTCACCACGGCCAGCCTGCCGGCGGCGGTGGCGCCGATCCCTGGTGGCCGGCTGCTGGTGGCCAACAAGGGCGAGGACACGGTCAGCGTGCTGGACGCGGCGACCGGCTCGGTGGAGGCCACGGTGACGGTGGGCCTGGAGCCTGATGCCATCGCCGTCGACGCGGTCGGCGACGGCGGCCGGGGGCTGGCCCTGGTGACCGACTTCGGGAGCGACCGTGTCACCCCGGTGGATCTCGGCACGCTGCGAGCCGGGGCGGCCGTACCTGTCGGCGCCGAGCCGGTGGCCGTGGCCGTGGCCCCCGGCGGGAGCGGGCGCCCGGCCACCGCCCTGGTGGCCGACTTCGGGGCGTCGGCGGTCACCCCCATCGACCTGGCCACCATGGCGGCGGGCCCGGCGATCGCCGTGGGCGACGAGCCCGACGCGGTGGACGTGGTACGCCAGGGTGCCGGCGGCGCGCCGACCGCCCTGGTGGCCGACTTCGGGAGCGACGCGCTCACCCCGGTGGACGTGAGCACCCTGTCGGCCATGCCCCCCGTGCCGCTCTCCGGGAACCCCACCGGGATCGCCGTGGCCGGCGACGGCACGGCCTGGGTGGTGGCCGGCGCCACGCTGACCCCGGTGGCCCCGGGCAGCCTGGCCACCGGGGTGCCGATCACCCTGCCCGGTGTGGGCGAGGCGGTGGCCCTGGAGAGCGGTGGGACGGCCTGGGTGGCCCTACAGCGCGGCGACCTGGTCCCGGTGACGCTGCCGGCCGG
>JASHWO010000113.1 GCA_030044045.1 Acidimicrobiales bacterium | reverse complement strand
GGCAACACGACAGGTTCTGGCCCTGTTATTGAGGGTTCGAGTCCTTCCCCCCGAGCTCAGCGGACGGGCCGGTTGCCGGCCCGCGAGCCGAAGAGGCCCCATCGTCTAGTGGCCAAGGACACCACCCTCTCAAGGTGGAGACACGGGTTCGAACCCCGTTGGGGCTGCAACTGACCAGTATCCGAACCGGGTTGTCGCACAGGCGGGACGTTGGGTGCGCAGGTCGTCAAGTCTTCCCACCTCCGGGGTCGGCCCTCGCGTCTATACAAGTCGGTATAGATCTGTCTGCCCACAACACGGTTGCCATTACGGCAACCACCTGGTCGGCGGACGTGGGCCGGCCACTGACACACCCGCCAATCGAACGACGCTCCAGGTCTGCCCCCTCCGGCGCTTCTGGGTAGATTCATGAATAGTTCCGTATTACAATCGGCTCGTGGTTGCTCGCCGCCCCCAGTTCGTCCTCCCGGCCTCGGTGGACGACCGTCTGGAGCAGCTGCTGGAGCATGCGAGGGCAGAGGGTAGCCGGGCCTCGCGCTCCGACATCGTGGCAGGTCTCATTTGGCACGCGCCTCTCGATGGGGACGCGCTCGGCGTGATGATTCGTCAGTACCGGAGAGAGGTGCAGACCGTAACGTCGTCTGCTCCAGTTCGGCGACAGCCTGGCCCTCGCCCACTGATAGTCGATGCACCGTGACGCGGTTCACCGCCGCACGAATTCATGATTGGGGTCCGGCAATGAAGGCGGCGCGTGAGTCGGGTAGCTGGGCCGAATCAGACTGTGAGATTCCCGTACCGCTCTGCGTGGATGGGCGTTTTTATTTCGTCGGATTGCGGTTGGATCATCATGAACATGCCCGTCGCCAAGAGCTGCGGCTTGGCGCCGCGACTTCATCTGGTTTGCTCCATTCACTCTGGGAGCTGCCCCACGGTGTACCGATCCCGCGGCGGGCTCTTGCACCGATGGATCGGGAGACCCTGGAGACGGAAGGTCGGGGGTGGGTCGTGGAGCGGAGGGAGAAGGTCGTCCGGGTGTATCGGCCCGCCGGGGTTGTGGGGTCGGTAGCGGTGTCCGATAAGTCACTTTGCGGGGCAGTCCATAAGGTGGGAACCCATCCGCCGACCGTCCGTCGGACCGCCGTCTGGATGACCCCGACGCACCAAGAATCACCGAGGGTCAAGGCAATACTGTCGCGAGCACGACGCCTCGGCGTAGGGGTATTAGCAGCAAGCGGTGGTCAGTTGCACGAGTTGGTACCACCGGCGAAGCCGATTCGCGGCCGGCCGGTTGTGTTCCGTTGGTGGCAGGCTGAACTGGCCTATCGGAATTGGCTCAGAAGTACTGAGCCCACTGACACAGCTGGGCCTTCGGCGTGATCTCGCTCGTCAGGCCGCCCATGATTCCGTACCGCTCGACGGCTTCGTAGCACATCCGTCCGAAAGCGCGACGGCGGTCTGCTGGCTCGGGTACGAGCAGAATCTCCTCGGCGAGGGCAGCGAGCACCGTCCGGTTGTGGAGGTCTGCTTCATGCTTGAGGCGATCATCCAGGAAGCGTTCGATTCGTTGGCCCCCGCAACACGGGTACCTGCAAACAGGGGTAACGCGAGTGGTCGACCACCCGCCGATGGTACTGGCAGTGAACCAGTCCATCAGATCCTTGACGAATACGCGTGCCGATCGGTCGTTCGGGATGCCGTAGGCCTGAACGGAAGGGGGCACGATGTGTCGATGGCTGGTAGTCAGACCGATCGACGCGTGGGCGGCGTCAAAGGCGAGGCCGCCAATCGCTCCGTGGTCACAACGAAGGATGCTGATCTGGTCTATCCGCTTCGTAAGGGCCACAAACGCATCGACAGCACCGGGGTGGCCGAGTGGGTCACCCCGATCTCCGAGAACGAGCGCAACCGGCAAGTCGAGGTCTTGAAGCGCTCGCAGCATCTCATCGTGTTGTTTCGGGCGAGTTAGCCACCGGTAGTCGACGGCCAGAAGACACGTCGCGCCATGCGTATGTGCGAGTTTCGCTTCGGCGTCGATCTGGGCAACGAAGGACCGATGGTTGGGCTCCGATCCCACCCAAAACCCAGGCGTCAGGAGTCGATCTGCCTGAGCACCACGTTGCTCATCGAACCAGCGGAGTGGATCCAGATCCGAGGTTCGATTGACATACGCGGCTCGATCGAAGAGGACCGTACCGGTCCAGTCATCGTTTCGCAGCCGGCGTACCGACGCCGGGCCGGCGCTGCCGGCGACGGTGACTGCGTCCGCCTGCCCGGCGCAAGCCTTGATCCAGTCGGGATCCTTGCCCGAAACGTAGAACGAGAAGGTCTGCCGAAGCGTAAGTGGACGAGACTTCAGGTCGATGGCCATGCAGATCCTTCAATTGATCACAGCGATGTAAGGGCGCACCCGAGGAATGTATCGACGCAATAGTCCCCAGTCGTCGCGGGCACGTTGGATGCGGCCGATCACGAAGCTGGCATGGATTCGATGACGGCCAGCGATCTGGAGTATGGCGGCCATGGACAGTTTGCCCGTAGGTAGCGGCGTGTCCTCGGGGAGGATCCATTCTGCGGCTTGCTTGTTGGCTTCGGCTTCGACCCCCTCGAAATCGTTTGTCGCAAAGATGTCCTCGTCTGCTCGCAGGCCCAGCTGGTCCAGATGCCCCAGGCAAAGATGGGCCAACTCGTGGAGCAGGGTAAAAACGTAGCCATCCATCCGGTCCCCCCGACTCGTGAGTCCGATGACCGGACGACCGTCGTCGAGCATCATGACTGCTCCATCCAACTTGCTGGACTTGAGCGGGAGCAAGGTTACGAGAATTACCCCAACGTCGGATAGCCATCCTCCAAGCTGAGCCAGGTCGGTCGGATCGTGGATACGGTGGACAAGATCACGTGCTAGTGCCTGAACGGCATCAGCATCGAAGACGCTCACAACCCGGGTTTGCGCAACATGGCGGAGCCGGGCCAGCCAGGCCGTCTGCTGAGGCGTTAAAGATATGGCAGCATTCGAGCGGCGTGCCGCTATTGCAAACTGGGGCTCGGCGTCCAAGTTCGAGATGCCGAGCAGGTCCTTTACTGCTGTTTCGAGTAGGTCGAGGTCACCGGTATCAGGGAGCCATCCCCGCTTTCGTAGTTCGGCAACTGGAACCCGGGATCGGAGCCGAGCGCGCCGGGTGACGTCGGTGACGAGTGGCCGCGCTGACTTCGCCTCCTGAAGATTGAACGTGGTTTGCAGATTGATCCACAGCTCGGGGCTAGTTCCGAGCGCTTCGGCGAGCGCGAGGGCCATCTCGGGCATGATCTGCTTGCGCCCGTTCAGAATCTCCGACACAGCCTGTACCGGCCGGCCGAGGATCTCGGCGAACTCCTTCTCGGTCCACCCCCGCTCCTCGAGCTCGTCGCGCAAGTACTCGCCCGGAGGGAACGCTTCTGCTGGTGCCAAAGTGCTGGTCATCGTGCCCTCCTCTCGTTCAGTGGTAGTCGAAAATCTCGATGACGACAACCTGTTTGCCTTCCTGCGTACTCTCCAACCTGACGATCAGCCTCCACTGTTTGTTCAATCGCAAGGAATGCTGACCTACACGGTCGCCTTCCAACTTCTCGAAGTGCAACGACCGCATGGCATAGAGGTCCCGTTCGTCCGACGCCGCCACGACGATGCCGACGACCTTTCGGTAGGCGCGGACAAGGTCGGATCCCAACCTGGGCAGCCGAAAATCTGGTTCTTGGTAGAGCCGCTGCAGATCATCATCGTCGAACTCGACAAGCATGGACCCCCTGCTTCACCCTTCGGCTGAAGAGAGTATACCACAGATGTGTGACTATTCCATCACCCCTAGGGTGAAAGAGTACTACCCGCTACCCTGGCCGACGGGGTGATCTCCTGCAGCGAGGGGTCGGGGTCGTCCCACCAGTCGGAACCCGACGCCCCTAACTTGCTGGAGACGGGCGTAGGGCCGCCCGCTCGGAGGTTCCTTCATGCGCTGCATGGTCTTGAGCACGGTGCTCTTCGTGTACCTCGTGCTCACCCTCAGCATCTCGCTGTAAATCTGACCGCCCGTGAAGACCTCGTCTCCGGTGCGATCGGCGAGCCTGACCAGCGCAGCAACGACCTCGTCGCGGCACGTGGGTGAGGTTGCCCCGGCCGGTTTGCTGGCTCGCCGCCTGACTGGGGTGTTTGCCGGCGTCAGCGAGATCATCGGCCCTTCGATCAGGACGGCACCCCGGTTCGGATTGAAGTCGGTTGGGGCTGCTCAGTACCGTCAACGCGACGTCCTGCCTGGTCAGATCGTCGAACGCGTGTCCGATCGTTCGAGTCTGGTGATCACCGGATCACCCGCACCCTCACGTCGAGGTCGTCGGCCACGTCCTGCCACGCTCGGTCGGCCGTGAGCACGGGCATATCGAGCCGTTTGCCCAGCGCCAAACACGCTCGGTCACCGAGCGACAGGCCGTACGGCTTGCTCGTTGCCCGCAGCGTGCCCGATACCACGGCATCCCCCAGCGTGAACGGCTCGACGACGAGCGTTCCTGGTTGGACAGTCCGTCCGCGTGGCGTACTGGTTGCTTCAGAACTGGCACGATCGGGCACGGCCGGGAACCTGCTGGCGAAACCAGGGTGGAGGTCGTCGACCTTTGCCAGCACCTCGGCCAAGTTCACCGAAGCGATCAGTGCTCCCTCGTCGTCGATGGCCTGACGGACGGTCGCCCCACCGGGCTCGCTGAGCCAGAAGGCGAGCAGTGCCGAGGCGTCGAGGACGACGGCCACGTTCAGGAGTGGTGCCCTCGGGCTACTTCTTCCCGGCGATCAGCCAACAGCTCATCGACCCCAGATCGTCCCGGTGGCATCAAGCCGCTGAGGGCGCCGTAGCCGCCGATCAGGTCCAAGATGGCGTCGGGCTCGTAGGCAGTTGCGGTGATAGGCACGATGGCAGCCACCGCCCGCCCGTGGTCGGTGACCACCGTGCGCCGGCCGGAGCGAGTGACTTCTTCGACCACCGCTCCTGCCTGCTGGGCCAACTCGTCGATCGTGACGACCATGTCGACATCGTACCGGGGGGGACCCTCGCCGGGTCCCAGGGTCGCCGTTCCGACGGCTTCACCCGGTGGGTTTGAAAGCGCTCCCGTTGAGGTCTGCCCTCAACTGTGCCTTTCGGCACTACCTCCGTTATGTCCAGTAGCGATCGGCTGGTGTCCGCTGCGTGGGCTATTTCTCCTGGTCAAGGAGCCCGAGCACCCGCCGCTGTTGAAGGGTAAGGTTGGAAAGCGCCCCCACAAGGACTGCCAATGTTTTCCCTGGTCAGAGCGATTTATGGCTTCCATGATCGCTGCCGAATTGACCATCTCGGTCCGTTCGCGCACGATTCGTGCGCGAACGGAAAACCTAAGGTGGAGACGTTCGGTCCGGCTGCGTGGTGACGACGACATGTTCCCTGGTAGAGCGCTTCTCAGGCGCATGGAGCCGTACCCGATCGTCCGTTCGTGCGCGATTCGTGCGCGACCAGGACCCCAGTCAGGATCTGTTCAGTTCCAGGCGGCGGGTGAGCAACTGGCCGGCTCACGGAACGGCTGTCGGCTCCGGGCATCTACGTCCGGGCGACGAGGACGGCAGCCCTCGACCAGCGGGCGAGAGAGGTGCCGCTGACGATGCCTGCCGGAGTGATCGGCGTCAGTCCCAGGAGTGTGACCGGCTGGGTTGTGGATAGCGTGTAGACGCTATATAGTATTCGTGCTATAATCAAGCGGTGTGGAAAGTCGAACTTTCCAAGGAAGTGGCGGATTGGTACATCAGCCTGCGGACACGAGACCGGGCGTTCGCGGACCGGGCGTTGGACCGGTTGGCTGCGGTTGGAGCGGAGCTGGCGATGCCCCACAGCCGGGCGCTCGGCGATGGGCTGCGAGAGCTGCGGTTCACCTGCGAGGGAGTGGCCCGGCGCATTACGTACTACTTCGACATCGAGAGGAAGGTGATCACGTTGACGACGTTCCGTAAGCAGCGCACCAACGAACGTCGCGAGGTCGAGCGGGCCCGCAGGGCGAAGATCGAAGACCAGAAAAAGAAGGAGGGCCGATGATGGCCACGCTGGAGGAGGTGCGACGGAAGCATCCGGTCGAGGACCAGGAAGCCTACGACCGGGCGTATGCGGAGGCCGATCTGGCCGGACGGCTGGCCGAACTGGTCTACCGGCTCCGAACTGCGGCGGGGCTGACCCAGACGGAGCTGGCGCGACGGATGGGAACCACCCAGTCGGCCATCGCACGGGTCGAGAACGGCGGATCCACGCCGACTCTCGATTTGCTCGACCGGGTGGGTCGGGCAGTCGGCGTCGAGATGACGCTGACCGTGAGCGGCGACGCCGTTCACTTCGGTGCGACGGCGGCCTGACCCGGAGCCGGCGGGCGACACCTGATTTCCAGCTCTCCCTGGGCGAACGATGCGCACGGCGAGGTCTCAGCTCTGCGGGGCCCTGCCGTCGACCCGGCAGGCCGGCGTCGCACCGGGGAGCCGATAGCGCCACCGCGCGACCAGCCGGTAGATGCCGGCGGCGAGCCAGCTCGACGGCGCGTGCAGTATGAACCAGCCGGCGACCAGGCGGAGCCCGCCGCCGGCCTGCAGCGCCCGCCCGACGGCGCGGTGCCCCTGCTCGTGCTGCGCCCCGTCCACCCACCACGCCGCCTGCCGGGCGTCGTCGAGGGTCATCCCGTGCTGCTCGAAGAACTCCCGGCCGAGAACCTGCCACGGCTGGGCGTGCTCGCCGTGGCGGAACCTCCGTGCCGCCCAGGCGGCGGCGGCCGTGCAGAAGCCGCAGTCCCCGTCGTAGACGAGCACGGCACCGCCGCCTGGGCCGGTGCGATCCGAGCACCAGCGAAGGTCGGTCAGCGAGAAGCGGCCCGGTTCCGGGAGCCCGGTGCGCACCGAGTCCTCGTCCGTCTCGTGACCTCCGGCGGAACGGGCCGCGGCAAGGTGTCCACCGACGAAGCCGGTCTCTCCCGTGATCGCTACGCGCATCGACGCTTCCCCGTCGTGCGTGCCGATGGACGCCGGCGGCAGCATTTCCTCAGCGAGCGAGGCCTTGCGCGTGAAGGGATCGACCCGCGCCAGTACCGGTCGTGGATCGTAGCCGTCGCCGACTTCACGGCGCTGGGCGCGCTCAACGCCACCGCCCCCAGCGGCCGTCTGCAGAGGGCACCACATGATCTGGTTGCCGGCTACGCCGCACGGGGCTCCGGAGCGCTGCTCGCGTGAGCCCCAGAGGGGAGTCCGCTGACTCGGCCGTCGAGCACGACCAGCGCAGCGGCGACTTTCGGTCATACAGCCTATGATGGGTGTATGACGATGCTCAGCTTCCGGGTCGATGAGACCGAGGCACACGAGGTCCAGCGGTGGGCCGAGCGTCTTGGCGTCGACCGTTCCGAATTGTTACGTGACGCCATCCACCGGCATCTCCTCCGGCTGGCCAGCGAGAACGACGCGAGGCTCTGGGAGGATCAGCCTCTTGACCCAGGCGAGTCGTCCCTGGGCGAGGTCGCCGACTGGGGGCCCGCCGAAGACTGGTCCGACTGGACCGATGCAGCGAGGTGACGTCTGGTTTGCCGAGGTGCCCGGTGGCGATCGGCCGGTGCTCGTGCTCACCCGTGATCCCGTCGCAGATCGGATTGGCTCGGTGGTTGTCGCCGCTCTGACGCGGACGCGCCGGCTATTGGTCTCCGAGCTCGACCTCACTCCCGAGGCCGACGGCGTTCCCACCGACTGCGTGGTCAACTTCGACAACCTGCACACCATCCCGAGAGCCAGCCTTCGTCGCCAGGTGACGACCCTTTCCGCCGCACGCATGGCCCAAGCGTGCCGGACGTTGCAGGCAGCGACCGGCTGCTGACTACCTTACCCCCTGAGATGGATCCTCGGTCCGTCGATCACGACCTCCCGGTTCGAACACGGTACGGCTGGGGCTGCCAGTCTTGACCGTGTTCGAACCGCGCCGGGACCATGGGCCGTCGAGCGACCCGGCCGCCACGGCGTCTTTGAGCTTCCCCGGTCCAGCGGACAGCGGACCGGGGAAGCTCGTTCAGGAGCGGGTCTCACCGGCGGACAGCGGACCGCCCCCAGTCCTCGAGCGCGCCATGAGTTGACCGCCCGACTCCTACAAGGCGTCGCGAGCATCGTGCCTCTACCTCGACAGGAACCAATACATCAGTAGGTGACTGAGGTATAAGATCAGACTGAGGTATAGCCATGCCGTCCACGTCCCGCACCCCCGCCGTCCCGCGCCGTGTCGAAGAGGTGCTCCGCGGCGTGCTGCCGTCCACGTCCAGGGCCACGGTGCGAAAGGACGGTCCAGCACTGATCGCCTCGGTGAACGGTACGCCGCTGCGGGTGGCCTGGGGAGGCGAGGGGTGGACCAGGGACGTCGGTCCCCTCGTCACCGGTGCCGCCGACCGTCCGGACGTCGTGGTGGCCCGGCGGGTCTCCCCGGGTGCCCGGGAGCTCCTGGCGCAGGCCGGCGTCGGTTGGGCGGACGAGTCGGGGGCGGCGGAGATCGCCGTGGGCACGCTGGTGGTGTCGCGGACCGGCCACCCCGAACCACCGACGGCCCGGCCCGCCTGCTGGACCCCCGGGGTCCTGGCGGTCGCCGAGGCGGTCCTCTGCGGGGTGCGGCCCACGGTCAAGGCGACGGGGGAGGCGACCGGCTTGTCGGCCGGGACCTGCACGCACGCGCTGGGGGTCCTCCAGGATCTCGAGCTGCTCCAGGCAGCGGTGGCCCGTGGGCCCGGCTCGGGACGCACGGTGCCGGACCGGCGGGCACTCCTCACCGCCTACGCCACGGCTGCCGCCGCGCTCCGGCCGGCGACGAGCCTCCGGGTGGGGGTGAGCTGGCGTGACCCCCTGGAGGGGTTGCGCCGGATCGGGGCTGCGTGGAAACGGGCCCATATCCCGTGGGCAGCGACTGGCTCGGCCGCCGCTGCCCTGCTCGCCCCCTACCAGACCTCGGTCATGACGACCGAGGTCTACGTCGCTGCCGGGACCGTGGTGGGGTTGGAGGCAATTGCCCGCCGGGCGACACTGCGTCCGCTGGAGGGGGGCCGGCTGGTGCTGCGCTCGTTCCCCACGGTCGCCGTCCCCCGGCTCGTCGAGCGGGTGGAGGGCGTCCCCGTGGCCCCGTGGCCCCGCGTCTACGCCGACCTGCGCCCGTCGGGGGTGCGCGGCGAGGAGGCGGCCGAGCACCTGGCCGAGGTCCACGGTGCCGGCTGAGGAGCCACTGCGGAGCCGGAGTGCCCGGGCCGCAGCCGAGCGGGCGTTGATCCGGGTCGTCCACTACTACGGCGCCCGGCCCGAGTTCGTGGTCCTGGGGGGTCGTCCCGGCGCTGTTGTGCTCGGGCAGCGGGATCGAGCACGCCGGCACCACCGACGTCGACGTCCAGGTGGACCTCGAGATCGCCGCCGGCGCGGTCAACGGCGCCCGGCTCGAACGGGCCCTTCTCAACGCGGCGTTCGAGCCGGACACGGCGCGGGTGTGGCGCTGGATGGCCGACGGACCGTCCCCGAGGGCCGTCGTGAAGTTCGAGCTGCTGGCCGACCTCGCCGACCATGGGGCGAGGTCCGTGCGGCGCTCGACGACCTCCTGGCCAACTTCGCCGATCCCGACGCCCAGGGGCCGACGGCGTACCGGAGCCAGATGACGCTCGACTACCCCGACCTGGACGGCGCCATGGTGGCAGCCGACGCCGTCGTCGCCGTGGAGGCGTTCCACCGAACGCTGTTCGAGCGGTGAGCGTGGACCTCGCCCCACGGTCGGCGAGGTCCCCATGGGAGATCGGCGCCTTCAAGGCGCAGCCAGACCACCCCCGGCCGGGCTCATGGACCGGCGCATGGCCCGGAGGTACCCCTTGGCGGTGACTGCCTGGAGGCACCGGCCGAGCGGTCCGACGAGGTGCATGACCGGGTCGGCGGGGCAGGAGAACGCCCTGACTCCGAAGCTGACGGTCCCGTCGTCGCTCATGGTGACGACGAACGCCTCCTCCCCCCGTTCGGGGTGACCGGGCAGGGTGCCGTAGGCGAAGCCGAACCGCCCAGGCTCCTCGACGACCGCGATGATCCGGCAGGGCGCGGCGACCGCGGCAAGGTCGGTGCCCAGGGTGACGACGACGCTGGTGCCGGACCGTAGCGGCGCGTCGTGCGGGAACACCCGGACGCCGGGCAGCCGGTGCGCCTGCCAGATCCGCAGACCCTCGGACGCCCGGGCAAAGTCCCGGGGACCGTGGCCGAGGACCGTCGCATCGCTCAGGTGATGGAAGCCCGCGGGTAGCGCACCACCGAGGGTCGCGTCCTGCGCCGCGTACGTCGGCTCGGCGCCCTCCACTGCACGCAACAGCGCAGCGATCGAGCCGGGCCTCCCGGGGCGGACGATGCGCACGGTGCGGCGTCAGGTCCGGGGGGTCCTGCCGTCGACCCGGCAGGCCGGCGTGGCGCCGGGGAGCCGGTAGCGCCACCGCGCGACCAGCCGGTAGATGCCGGCGGCGAGCCAGCTCGACGGCGGGTGCAGCACGAACCAGCCGGCGACCAGCCGGAGCCCGCCGCCGGCCTGCAGCGCCCGCCCGATGGCGCGGTGGCCCCACTCGTGCTCAGATCCGTCCACCCACCACGCCGCCTGCCGGGCGTCGTCGAGGGTCATCCCGTGCTGCTCGAAGAACTCCCGGCCGAGAACCTGCCACGGCTGGGCGTGCTCGCCGTGGCGGAACCTCCGTGCCGCCCAGGCGGCGGAAGCCGTGCAGAAGTCGCAGTCCCCGTCGTAGACGAGCACGGCGTCGCTGCCCGGGCCGGTGCGATCCGAGCACCGGCGAAGATCGGCCAGCGAGAAGCGGCCGGGTTCCGGAAGCCCGGCACGGACCGAGTCCTCGTCGAACGGAGTCGCCGGGGTGAGGTCGCTCGGCAGGGGATCGGGGGCACACAGCGGCGCCACGACCTGTTCTCCGAGGATCCGCACCTGGGCCCGGGCGACGAGCGGGACCGTCATGGTGCGTTCGGCTGCCCGTGCCAGGGCGTAGTGGAACGCCAGCGGGACGGGAACGAAGAGGCGTCGTTTCCCGAGCACGTGGGCCACGAGCCGTGCCGCGTCGTCGAAGTCCATCTCGGTCGGACCGACCAGGCCGATGGTGCGACGGGGGAGCCGACCGTCGACGAGGGCGGCAACCAGGACGTCGACGGCGTCGCCGACGGCGAGCGGCCGCACCCGGCGGTGGCCCATCCCCAGGAAGATCGGGAAGGTGTGGAGCGCGTGGCTCAGGTGGTCGAGCATGTGGTCGCCCTGACCGAACATCATCCCGGGCTTGAGGACCGTCCAGGTGCAGCTCGAGGCCCGGACCAGCTCCTCGGCCGCCCACTTCGACTCGTGATAGGCCGATCCGCAGCCGGGGCGGGCCCGCAGGAAGCTCACCGTGGCCAGGCGCCCCACCCCCGCCTCCTCTGCGGCACCCACGACGTTGGCGGTCCCGCACACGTGGACGGCGTCGTAGGTCTGCGTCCCGATCTCTCGGTTGATGCCGGCACAGTGGGCGACCGCGTCGCACCCGTCGAACGCCCGGACGAGGCCTTCCCGGTCGCCGACGCCGACCCGGACGGAGGAGACGCCGGGCCGGTCGAGGACCTCCTGGGCCCACGGCCGGTGGTCGACCCCGCGGGCGAGGACCACCGCCTCGTGGCCTCCGGCGGAGAGGGCGGCGGCAAGATGCCCACCGACGAAGCCGGTCCCTCCGGTGATCGCTACGCGCACCGACGCTCCCGGGTCGTGCGTGCCGGTGGAAGCCAGGGTCGGTGACGATGGCGCTCCGTCACGCGGGCCTCTCCTCGGGCGACGTCTTGTGGCGCCGCCGGCGGACGACCACCTGCTGCGGGCAGACGGCAGAGAGGAAGGTCCCGACCGAGACGGCCAGCCGGTCCTCCACCAGCGAGTAGTAGATGCGGTTGGCCTCCGGCCGCTCCGCGACGAGCCCGGCTCCCTTGAGGACGCCCAGGTGCCGTGAGATGGAGGGGCCGCTGATCGGGAACCGGGAGGCGATCTCCCCGGCCGCGAGCTCGCCGCCGCGCAGGTCGGTCAGGATCTGCCGGCGGGTCGGGTCGGCGAGCGCTCGGAAGACGCCGGTCGGGTCATCTGCCACTCTCGCTATTTAGCTACAGAGCTATATACGGCGCAAGTCCACCCGCCGACTGGTCACCACTGCAGCCAGGTCACCCCGTCGGCCACCTCCCGGGTCGCGTTCTCGATCCCGAACCCGGTGGCGAGAAGATCCTCCTCGACACGGACGGAGATGTAGGCGTCGTCGGCGTTGTCCGCCCAACCTTCGTCTGGAATGGGGTATCTCAGGCCGAACAGCCCGTCTTCACCATCCCAGCGGAAGAGGACCACGACGAGCGGGTCCTGGCCGGTGCCTCCGAGCTCGACTCGTTCGAGGTGGAATGTGACGCACACCGGCGGCTCTTCCCAGCGGTCACCGAACCGCCCCCACGCCTGGGAGGGAGTGGAGAGGCATGCGGCCACGCTGGCGCGCACGGCCCTCGCCCGGTCAGCCGGCGCCAGCACCGGTCGAGGGGGTCGCGGCGGGGGAGCCCACGGCGCCAGGTCGATCTTGGAGAAGTCGACCTCCCCGATCTCGGTGCCGTTCGCGGTGAGCGCCGTCAGGACTGTCGCCTGCCATTCCCGGCGGAACCCGGCGACCCACACCACCGAACCCCCCGACGCGATGGCGTGCACATACCCGGTGCGGGCGATGGTGGCGAGCGTCTCGCCGTCGGGCGCCACCCGTCGCAGTTCGGTGACCGGCTCCAGGCCACCTGTCTCTCTCCAGTGGCCGGCTGGCGATCCAGAAGTCGGTATCGTCGACCGCCGAGCGCTGCGTGGCCGGCCAGGTGCCGAGGTGGAGCAGCTCTCCCGATGCCCCGTCGCAGCGCAGTACCTCGACCGTGGGGTCGCCGAGGTTGACGATGAGGGTACGCCGCTGGCGGCCGTTCTCCGGGGCAGCATTTCCTCCCGGTGCGCCAGGTACCACGCCCGCGTGTCGCGGGCGAACAGCGCTACCGGGCCGCTGAGGTGGTGAAAGGGCCGGACCACCTCGAGTGACCCCGCATCCAGGGCGACGACGTCCGCCGGGGCATTGTCGATCGTCCAGACGAGGCGTTCCGTCGCCGCGACGAGTCGCAGCGTCGTTCCCACGGTCGCCGTCGTGATCTCACCGTCGGCCGAGAACCGGGGTGGCGCTCGTTGGATCCGACCTGGGCGCCCTCGGTACGGCGTCGTGATGACGCCTCGCCGCGCCACCACGACGCGCCCGGCGTCCCCAGTGGACGTCCGTGCTTATCTGGCCAAGGCAGAGGAGTTCCTCCAGGCAGCCACCGACTCGCTGGGGCACGGCAACTTCGCGGCGACGGCGGGCAACGCGGTGCACGCCGGCATCGCGGCCGCCGACGCGGTGAGCGCGGCCAGGGCCGGTGTCGTCTGGACGGGGGAGCATGGGCAGGCCGCGGGTCACGTGGAGAAGGTCGGAGGCGTCTACCCTCAACGGTCGCCTGCAGGCACCGCGTGACCTGGTTGCCGGTCATGCCGCGCACGGTTCGGGCGCGCTGTTCGTCCTTCGCGCCGGACAGCCTGCCGGTCGGCCGGAGCGGGCGCACATCCGCTGGTACGACAAGCCGGTCGACGCCGGCTACCCGGACGTGATAACTGCGCTGGCGGAGGATGGCGGCTCGGTGTGGCTCCGGCAGGTGGTCCTCGGTGCTGGACCGGAGCTGTTCGTGGTCAGCGACGGTCCCGAACTGCCCTCCCCGGCGCCCGTATGGGCGGTCCGTCCGACGCTGCTCGCGCGATCCCTGGAGGGAAGTCCACCGTCGCTGGACGGCGGATCATCGACGTATAGCCATCGGGGGTTGAGCCCCGAGAGCTGGTGTATGAGCCGCCAGCTGCGACGGTCTTCGAATCAACCGAAGTTGACGACGCAATGTCGATCAATTCTTTGCCATGTATATCAGATAATGTGCTCGATAGCAAGACCTCGTTTCTAGTAAATGTTCAGGTCGGCGGCGTGCGCGTATAGCCGACGTCGCGGGGACAGTGCCGGTGACCGGTCGGCGGCGACCGCAGGGACGGCGGGGGTGGATCACCCAATGGCGGCCCCTTCGATGGCCGGCTTCGGGTTGGCCTCGGATGGTCCCTCGAACGAGGTGCTCTCTCCGCTGCCCTACGATCGGGGGTGCATGACGGACTGTTTGCCCCTCTCCCATCCACCGATCAGCCCGAATGCCTGAGGGGCTCCTCCACGGCCTCGGCCTGCCTTGGTCGGTGATGGTTGCCATCCTGATCGGGCTCGTCCTGGCCGAGTTCTCGTTCTTCGTCACGACCGTCTATCTCCACCGTGCCCTGGCCCATCGGGCCATCACTCTGTCGCCCGTGACCCTGGCTGTCTGCCGGTTCCTTATCTGGGTGGGCACCGGCACCCGGCCCCGCCAGTGGGTGGCTGTCCATCGCAAGCATCACGCCTTCACCGACAAGGAGGGGGATCCGCACTCCCCGTTCCTGTTCGGCTACTCGGCCGTGCAGTTCGGCAACGTCGGCCTCTACCGCAAGGTGGCCCGGGACTCCGCCGTCGTGGCCCGCTACGCCCGCGACCTGCCGGCCGACCGGTGGGACCGGTGGCTGTTCGATCGAGCACTCCTCGGTCTGGCCATCGGGATCCTGATCCTCGTAGTGGCGCTGGGCTGGGGGCTCGGGCTGGTCGCCGCCCTGGTGTATGCCGCCACCTACCTCCTGGGTGGGGGGGCGATCAACGCCGTCGGCCATTGGTGGGGGAAGCGCCCCTACGACAATCTGGCCACCAACAACCAGTGGTTGGCCTGGCTTGTCGCCGGCGAGGGTCTCCACAACAACCACCACGCGGCGACCACGTCGCCCCGGCTCTCGCTCCACAAGCGGGAGTTCGACCCCGGCTGGTGGGCAGTCCGGCTACTGGTCGCACTCCGCCTGGCTGCCGTCCGCCGCGTTCGTTTTGCCGTGAAGGTAACCCGCCAGTAGCAGATCGGCCTCTTGGTCGACACCGGCGGGTTTGAAAGCGCTCCGTTGGGTGCCGTGTTCCCGACCGCCGTTCGGTGGCATCCCTGTTCGAACCGCGCCCGGAGGATGGGGCCGTCGAGCGACTCGGCCGCCACCGTCGCCTTCGCGATGGTCCCTACGCTCCGGTCGCCACTCGCTCGAGCTGCTCCGTAACCGTCGCGACGAGTCCATCCGGGACGTCCGGAGTCTCGTCCCAGGCCGCGGCGACGGCGTCGCCCGCTCGTGACAGGAGACCGTCGATCACGTCGGACGCGGCAGTCCTCCCCACCCCCCGCTTCGTCGCTTCCGCCAGGATGTGATCACTCCTCACTCGACTCGTGCGGCGCACGCCGTCCACGGACATTGCCAGGTGGTCGTCCCCGTAGTGCAGGGTGGAGAGGAGGTCGTAGAGGGGGCTCAGCCGAAGGGCGCCGGAACGCTCGTGGAGGACCGAGAAGTTCTTCGCATGCGCGTCCCCGTTTCCCAGGAGGCTGTTCAGGACGACCCCCCGAACAGGCGCTCCAACGAACCAGGGGTCGCCCCGTCGCCAGGATGCCGGCGATTCGGGACAAGGACGGCCCGCCATCCTCCTCGTACTTCGTCTCGGGAGGGATGCCGATCGCCTGGCAGAAGTCCTCTTGATGGATCCGCTGTACCGTGCCGCCGGTGGCCACATCTCGGTCGTACCGTTCGACCACGAGGAGCTTGCGGCCGACGATCACCGTCGTGTCGACCTCGGCGACCGGGAGGCCGAGGTGCTCGGTGGCTCGCCGACGTCGCGGGCGATGGCCCTCCTGGCCGCTCCCTCGGGGAGCAGGCCGTCGAGGAACGATCGCACCACCCCCTGGGGGTAGGTGCGCGCCGCGACGGGGAGGGAGAGCGTGAGGAGCGGCGTACCGAGCGGATACCGTTCGAGCGCCGTGTCCGTGTACGTCAGCCGCGACCCGCGGCGGTCGCGTTCGATCGAGGCGACGTGGTCCCCGTAGAGCCAGACGGCCAACTCGTTGGCCATTACCAGTCAGCCTTGTCCAACGTCATCCGCACGCCCAGGTGCCGGAGCAGGCGGAGGATCCTGGTGAGCTGCTCGGTCTCCTTGCCGCGCTCCAACTCGGACAGATAGCTCCGCTGCAGGCCCGTCGCCTCGGCTAGTTGTGCCTGGGTCAGTCCGGCCTCGGCCCGGTAGTGGCGGAGGGCGTCACCCAGTGACGCCGCGCGGTAGATGCGGTAGGGACCGGGTACCGCGTGACCTGTCGACATATCCGGACATCGTAGTAGTTCCTGGATATCCCGACATACCTATCGTGTCTGGATATCCCGGCAGGCCGCGGCCTCACCGGTTGCGGCGTCGGAGTTGGATGCGTGGACGGATGTAAAGATGCGTCGTATGACCAGGCTCTTCGACTACGTCCCGCACCCCCGCATCGAGGCCCGCAAGGCAGAGGGGCCACCCAAGGTGCACGCCGCCGCCGCCGAGGTGCACGGGGACAATGTGGTGGGTCGGCTCAACGCCAAAGTGGGACTGCGGATCACGGTCATCGTAGGCACGATGTGGGCCGCCTACGTCTTCGCGGCGATCGCCTTCATCAGCCTGCCCGACAACGTGCACTCGACGCAGCTGCTGATCCTGTGGATCTCGTCGAGCTTCCTGCAGCTGGTGTTGTTGCCGGTGATCATCGTCGGGCAGAACATCCAGGCGAAGGCGGCTGACGCAAGGGCTGAGGCCACCTACAAGGACGCCGCGGCCGTGCTGGAGGAGGCGCAGCAGATCCAGGCGCACCTGCTGGCCCAGGACGAGGCGATCCAGCGCATCATCGCCGAAGTCTGCAATTCCATCCCGGAGGGCTCCGCCGACGCGTAGCGCGGCACATTGCCGCCAGGTGGTCCAGGCGTACCCGGACGGCGGCGGGTGCTACGCCGTCTCCCCGGCTCTCCAGCGGTTGAACGAGCGGTGAGCGGGGACGACCTTCGACGCCGAAGTGGGGTGAGGGTGGGCGCCGGTGGGGCTGGTGTGGATGGTGGCCGCGGTGAGCCTGGGAACTTGGCGGAGCAGGTGCCGCTCGGCGTGGTGGGCGACGTCGTGAGCCTGGGAAACGGTCAGCCCGGGATCGACGGTGGCGTCGATCTCGGCCCGGAGGGTGTGGCCGACCCAGCGGATGTGCAGTTCTCGGACGCTGACCACGCCGGCCACGCCGGTGACCGCGGCGGTGGCCTGGTCGACGAGGGCGGGGTCGACGGCGTCGAGGAGACGGGCGCCGACCTGGCGGACGGCGGAGCGCAGCACGCCGAGGATGGCGACGGTGATAACCAGGCCGACGACTGGGTCGGCGTCCTGCCAACCGATCGCCACGCCGGCCGCGCCGCAGAGCACGGCGAGGCTGGTGAACCCGTCGGTGCGGGCGTGGAGGCCGTCGGCGGCCAGGGCGGCGCTGCCGATGCGCCGGCCGACCCTGATCCGGTAGCGGGCCACGATCTCGTTGCCGGCGAACCCGGCGACCGCGGCGAGGGCGACGGCCCACAGGTCGCTGATGTGCTGGGGGTGGACGAGCCGGTCGACGGCTTCCCCTGCAGCCAGGACCGAGGAGATGGTGATCATGGCGATCACGAACAGCCCGGCGAGGTCCTCGGCCCGGCCGTAGCCGTAGGTGTAGCGTTTGGTCGGCGGCCTGCGGGCCAGGCCGAACGCGATGAGGAGCGGCACCGCAGTCAGAGCGTCGGCCACGTTGTGCAGCCCGTCGCCCAGCAGCGCGACCGACCCGGAGCACCCGGCCACCGCCAGTTGGAGGGCGGCGGTGACCCCGAGGATGCCCAGGCTCCGGAACAGCGCCCGGCGGCCCTCCGTGTCGGCCTCCAGCACCGGGTCCACCTGATCGGCGACGTCATGGGAGTGGGCCTCCGCCACGCCCGAAACGGCGTGGCGGATCCGGGACCACGGCGACGACCCGTGCCGGTGCTCGCGGCCGTTCCCGCCATGGTCGTGGTCATGACCGTGAAAAAGCCCAACGGCATGCCCGCGGTGATGCTGGTCGTGGTCGGTGCCCATAGGTCTCGACACCGAACCTTATTCCGAAACTCATGATATATTCAAAGGTGCGAATATATCGCTATAGGGGAGACGGTGCAGGTACGAGCGCCGCCCGGAAGGATCGGGATCAGGAGTGACGCGGCACGGTAGATGCGGTAGGGACCGGGTACGGCGTGGGGATGTCGACATGTCCCGACCCGTCGTGTCCGGATATCGAGACAGCGGGCCCAGAGATGATGGTAATCACTGTTCTCGTATCAACTACTGCATGAAGCGTTACTCTTCCGTCGTGACCGATCCGGCCGTCGCTACGACTCCGACCGATCCGTCCGGGACGACCACCGGCCGGTCCCGGCCCCGGCACCGCGAGGAGGAGCGGGTCGTCCGCCGGTACCTGGAGGCCCTGCAGACCAAGCCGTCTCGTCGGGGCCCTCACCGTTCTCCTGACACACTGGCCGGGCGGTTGCGCCAGATCGACCAGGACCTGGCCCACGCCCGGTCGGTCACTCGGCTCCTCCTGCTCCAAGAGCGCCGGGATCTCGAGGCGAAGCTCGAACGGAGTACTGAGAGGTCCGATTTCACCCGGTACGAGCAGGAGTTCATCCGGGTGGCGCGGGCCTACGGCGAGCGCCAGGGCATCGCCTACTCGTCCTGGCGCGCCCTCGGGGTCAGATCCTCGGTGCTGGCCAAGGCGAAGATCATCCGCCCCCCCGGTCGGCCCAAGGCGGATGCTGACGGCAAGGCAGGTGCTGGCGGCAAGGCACCCGCTCGCGCCGCGCCGCAGCGCACATAGGGCCCCTGCCGCGGCAGCGGGCGCGTGCCCGGCGATCGTCCGGCGACGGCTGGGTTCAGCGGCCCGGAGAGGGAAGCGCCCGGCGAGCCCGTTGCCGATCCGGAAGATCGCGTTGACCGTCCCGCCGGATCGGACGCGCCGGACCGGGAGCTGCGCCCATTCGGGGAACTGGTCCCGTACCAGTCCCCGGGCGGTCTCGCCGGAGATGTCGATCTCGTCGTCGTGCCTCATGCCCGCGAGCCCATCAGTTCCCCGGGGTGCACCGCTGTGCTCACCCGAGCCGTGCCCGGTCCCCCAGAGCGTCGACCAGGGTCCGGGCACCGGCACCGGGCTCCCGCAGGACCAGCACCTCGGTGCGGTGGACGAGGTCGGGTTGGCGAAGCGGGACGGTCGCCACGCCGGTGGCCAGCACCGGCGTCGACTCGGGCAGGAGGGCGGTGCCGTGGCCGGAGGCCACGAGGTTCAACAAGGTGACGACGTCGGTCCCTTCGTAGGTCACCGCCCCCCGCAGTGTGGGGAGGGCCGGACCACCCGCCAGGCGGGGCGCCATGACCCAGGGCGCGTCCACCAGCGCCGACAGGTCGAGCCCGTGCCGGGAGGCCAGCGGGTGGTCCTGGGGCAGGACCAGCACCAGCCGCTCCTCGGCCAGGGCGGTGGTGGAGAACAGCCCGGCCTCGGTCATGGCCAGCGGGTTGCCCGGTGCGCTGAGGCCGTCGACCAGTGCCACGTCCACCGCGCCGGTGGCCAGGTCGGCCAGCGCGGTGGGGGCGTCGGTCGAGCGCACCAGCACCCGCAGGGCCGGACGGGCCCGGCGGAGCTGGCGCAGGCTGCCGGCGAGGGCGGCCGGCGCCGCCAGGGGACAGGCGTCGACGCGCAGCTCCCGCTCGACGCCGTCGACCCGGGCCAGCTCGCTTCGGGCCACGTCGACGCGCAGGAGGATCCGGCCGGCGTGCTCGACCAGGCGCCGCCCTGCCGGCGTGGGCCGGAC
>JASHWO010000011.1 GCA_030044045.1 Acidimicrobiales bacterium | reverse complement strand
CCAAGCCCCCACGGCGATGTGGTGCCGGTGGACGCCGGCCGCCGCCAGCTCCTCGTCGATCACCAGCTGCTCCACCGGGGAGGCGTCCCGGCCCCAGGGCGCCGGCCAGTGCGGCGAGTGGAGCCCGGTGGTGACCATGGCCGCTCGCTGCTCGGCTCCCTCCAGGGCCGCCACCTCGGCCACCAGCGGGGCCACGGCCTCCCGCACCGCCCGGGCCTCGGGGGGCAGGTCGGCGGCCAGGCTGCGCCGGGCCCCGGCCAGGGCCAGCGCGACCACCCGGTCCCGGAGGCGGTCGGTCGACCCCAGGATCTGGCGGGTGGCCATCGCCCGGCG
Source organism: Acidimicrobiales bacterium (assembly GCA_030044045.1). Next base: position 10,505 of record JASHWO010000011.1, on the reverse strand, counting down.
GAGGTAGAGGTGGGCGTCGTGCTCCCAGGTGAAGCCGATGCCCCCCAGGATCTGCACGCAGGTCTTGGCGCCGTCGGCAAAGGCGTCGAGGGCGACGGCACCGGCAGCGGCCGCGGCCAGTGCCTGCCCTGTTGTGCCGTCCGGCCCGTCGGGGGTTCCGCTCCAGGCCAGGGCGGCGTCCCAGGCCACGGCGTCGGCCTGCTCCACCGCCACCAACATGTCGGAGAGCTTGTGCTTGACCGCCTGGAACTGGCCCACCGGCCGACCGAACTGCACCCGCACCTTGGCGTAGTCCGACGCCGTGTCCAGGCACCACCGGGCCCCGCCGGCCGCCTCCGCCGTCGCCAACACCAGCGCCAGGTCGTGCACGACCGGGGCGGTGAGCCCCGGGAGCCGGTGGGTCGGGGGCACCGCCACGGCCGTCACCGTCAGCGATCCCAGAGGGCGGGTCGGGTCCATAGCCGGCAGCGCCTCCACGGCCACGCCGTCGCCCTCCTCCAGCACGCACCACCCGTGGCCCTCGACGGGCACCAGCCACCGCCGCACCTGCGGGGCGCCCAAGACCGGCCCCAGGGTGCCGGAGACCACCAGGGTGCTGTCGCCACCTCCGCCCGCACCGCTTCCGCCAGAGCCGTCCGCCACGGCCAGCGACCCCTCGCCCAGGTGCACCCCGGCCGGGGCCGTGCCGTCGAGCAGGCCGGGCAGGAGGGCCGCCCGGGCTGCCGGGCTGCCGTGGGCGGCGACGGCCGCCGAGGCCACCAGCGTCGGCAGGAGCGGCCCGGGCAGGAGGGCCCGGCCCAGCTCCTCCAGGACCACCCCCAGCTCGACCAGCCCGAACCCCTCGCCACCGTCGGCCTCGGGCACGTGGAGGCCGAGCCACCCCTGCTCGGCCAGGGCCTTCCAGGCCGGCGGCAGCTCCTCGGGCGGCCACTCCAGCGCCGCCCGGGGCACGGCCGGCGGGCAGTGCGCCTCGGCCCAGCGGCGCACGGCACGCCGCAGATCCTCATGCTCGGCGGTCACCCCGAGGGGCATGGTCAGGACCCTCCCGCGGGCAGCTGTTCGCCGTCGCGCCACAGCGAGATGGCCCCGACCGGGCACCCGCCGGCCACCACCCGCAGGCGCTCCTCGTCGGTCGCCTCGGGGTCGAGCGTGACCGCCCGGCCCTCGTCGTCCAGGTCGAAGCTGTCGGGGGCCCAGAAGAGGCAGTTCCCCGACCCCATGCAGGCCTCCCGGTCGATCCGGGCCTCTATGCCATGCGCCACGCCGCGCTCCCTGTTCCTCGCTGCCACTCTCTATCCGGCGCGACGGTAGCGCCCGGCACCGGCGCCGGCGAACGCCGCGGGGCGCGGGACGCCCGGGCCCTCACGCAGCCCGGAAAGCGACCGGCAGGGCGATCGGGGAGCGGAAGGCCAGGCCCTTGATGTGGAGATCCTGCCTGGGCTCGGGGTCGAGCCGCAGGTCCGCCAGGCGGTCGAAGAGCGTTGCCACCGCCACCCTGGTCTCCATGCGGGCCAGGTGCATGCCGAGGCACACGTGGGTGCCGAACCCGAACCCCACGTGCTGGCGCACCTTCCGGAACATGTCGAACTCGTCGGGATTCTCGTACTTCCGGTGGTCGTGGTTGGCGGCGCCGAGCATGAGGCCAACGTCCGCCCCCTTGGCGATCGGCACCCCGGCCAGCTCGGTGTCGCGCATGGCCCGGCGCAGGATGATGGCCACCGGCGGCTCCCAGCGGATGGCCTCCTCGATGGCCTGGAGCAGCAGCGAGCGGTCCTCCTGCACCACCGCCATCTGCTCGGGGTGGGTGAGCAGGGCGTAGAGCAGGCTGCCGGAGGCCCGGTAGGTGGTCTCCACCCCGGCCGGGAGCAGGAGCCGGAGGAACGAGTAGATCTCCTCGTCGGTCAGCCGCTGCCCGTCCACCTCGACGTTGACCAGTTCGGTGATGAGGTCGTCGTCGGGGTGCTGCCGGCGCTCGGCCAGCACGCCAGCGAAGTAGTCGCGCAGGGCCTCGGAGGCGGCCACCCCCCGGTCCCAGTTGGCGGACACGCTGGTGATCTCGATGGCCCACCGCTGGAAGCGGGGGTAGTCGCTGCGGGGCAGGCCGAGGATGCGAGCGATCACCTGTACCGGGAAGTTGAAGGTGACCTCCTGCACCAGGTCGGCGCGCCCCCGGTCCACGAAGTTGTCGACGAGCTCGTTGACCACCGTGCGGACCAGGCTGTCCTCCCACTTCTCCAGCATCTTGGTGCGGAAGGCCGGCGACACCAGCGCCCGCTGCATCCGGTGCTCGGGCTCGTCCATCTGCAGGATGGTGCGGCCCATCACCATCCCCATGATGCCCTCGTAGACGGTGGAGGAGTACGTCTCGCCGTCCTTCAGGACCTGCACGCACTCGTCGAAGCCGAGGACGGTCACCGGTTCCACCGAGCCGTAGTGCTCGCTGGGCCCTGTGCCGAGGTCGATCTCGCCGATGTGCACCGGGCTCTCGGCCAGCAGCTCGGCGAAGCGCGGGTACGGGTCGCGCACTGTGCCGGCCACCGTGTCCTGGAGCTCGTAGGGGTCGAACGGCGCCAGCTTGCCAGTGTCCTCGGTCCTGGTCATGTCCGTCCTCTCGGTCTCCGCGCCTGACCACGCCCTACGGGCGCGACGGCTCCTGCGTCCCCGGTCGATGCTACCAAACGAGCGTTTGGGTGTCGATCGGTCGGTCGGGCCCTCGGCGCCCGACCGGCACCGGCTGCGACGATGTGCAGCTATTCGACGCGGCCCTTGACGGCGCTGGACAATAGGGGTGTGACGCAAGCGGCAGCGCAAGGTCCCCCACCGGCGACAGGGGGGTTCTCCCAGCGGCAGCACATCCTCGACACGGCCCTGGCCCTGATGTCGCAACGGGGGGTGGACGGGACCAGCATGCGGGACCTGGCCGGCGCTGCCGGCCTGAACGTGGCCACGCTGTACCACTACTTCCCCTCCAAGCGGGAGCTCCTGGTCGCCGTCCTGGAGGAACGGGGCTTCGTCAGCGAACAGGGCGCCACCCGCCCCACCGCGCTCACCCGGGACGAAGCCGGTGGGCTGGCCGACCTGCTCGACGACATCCTGCGCTCGATGCTCCAGGTGGAGGAGTTCGTCCGCCTGATGCTGGGCGAGGTCATGCGGGGTGACGAGACGGCCCACGCCGTGGGGGTGGAACTGTTTGCCGCCACCCAGGAGTCGCTCCAGCGCTGGCTGGCCGAGCGCGAGCCGGCGGTGTGCGAGGGTGCCGGCGCGGCGGCGGCGGCCCGGATGCTGCGGGCCATGATCGTCGGGCTGTTCTTCGAGCACGTGGCCGGGGTGCTGGACGACGCCGGGGACCCGGTGGCGGCCTTCCGGCAGCGAGCCGAGGAGGCGGCGGCCGTCCTGCGCGCTGGCGCCTGACCCGGATGGGACTCGGGACGGGCGACCACCGACGGGACCCCGCCGCGGCGGCTGGCGCCGGACCCGCCCGGATGCGCGAACATGACGCCCATGTCAGACGCCACCGAGGTCACCCCACCGGCCGCCGCGCCGGTCTCCACCCCCCCGTTCGGCCCGGGCACGCTGGGCCCCGTTCCCCGGGACCCGGCCCAAGCCCTCTGGGACCCGGAAAAGCAGGCCATGGACCCGGCACGCCGCCGGGAGCTCCAGGACGAGCGGGTACAGGCGATGGTGGCCCGGATCCTCGACGGGCCGGTCCCCCTGTTCCGGGACAAGCTGGCCCAGGCCGGCGTGGCGGCCGCCGGGGACGTCAAGGGGGTGGACGACCTGTGGCGCATCCCCCTCACCGTCAAGCAGGACCTGCGGGACTCCGAGGCCGAGGCGCCGCCCTGGGGCCAGTACCGGTTCACCGACCCCCGGCACGCCGTGCGCCTGGGCACCTCCACCGGCACCACCGGGCAGCCCACCATCACCGTATGGACCCGCAAGGACATCTGGATCGAGTACGAGTCGGGCGCCCGGAACTGGTGGCGCATGGGCTACCGCCCGGGGATGATCGTCACCCACGCCCACCCCGCCTACCTCTACGGCGGCGGGGTCATGCTCCAGGGCACCTACGAGTACCTGGGCCTGCTGAGCCTGTGGGTGCCGCCGCCGGACACCGACGAGCTGGCCGAGCAGGCGGTGCGCTTCTGGACCCGGGTCACCCCGGACGTCCCGTTCATGGGCTTCGCCACCGGCCGCTTCCTCGAGGTGGCGGCCAAGCTCGACATCCCCCTGGAGGACGCCGGGCTGACCGGGCTCAAGGCGCCGATCGGCTTCGGCCTGGGCCGGGGCGGGATGCCCCTGATGACGGCCGGCGCCGAGTGCTACGCCTACGTGGGCGGGCCTTGCGGGCAGTCGCCGGGGGCCCACGTCCACGAGGACTGGGCCGTGGTGCAGGCGGTGGACCCCACCACCGGCCGCGAGGTGCCCGACGGCGAGTGGGGGAACCTCACGGTGACCACCCTCGACCGGGACAACGGCCTGCTCCGCTACGACCTGGAGGAGGCGTGCGCCCTGCTGCGCGAGCCGTGCCCCTGCGGCGAGACCTCCATCCGGGGGCTCTGGGGCGGGCGGTTCAAGGACCTGCTCGCCTGCCAGGGCACCCGCTTCCAGCTGAACGAGCTGGAGTCGGTGCTCCGGGGGATCGACGTGGTGCGCGAGCCCTCGCTCGAGTACCAGGTGGTCCGGCCGGACGGCGGCGACACCCCGCTGCAGGTGCGGGTGGAGGTGGCCTCGGCCGACCCCGGGGTGCGGGATGGCGCCCGCCAGCGCTGCACGTCGGCGCTGGCCGAGACCCTCGGGGTGCGGGTCGAGGTCGAGATCCTCGACCGGGACACCATCCCCCGCGCCGGCTACAAGGCCATCCGCGTCGTCGAGCCGTAAGCCGGCGCGGCGGCCCCCAGCCCGCGGCCGGCGACCACCGATCCTCCCCTGGCCGCTCGCATGCCCGGTGCTAACGTCCGGGCCAGCTCCTGAGGGCTCCAGGGCGTCGGGCGGACATCGTGAACAGAGGGGGCCGAGGTCATGTACTGCCAGCAGTGTGGAAATGAGGTCGGGCCGTCGGGGAGTTCTGCTCTACTTCCCCGTAGAGGCCATTCGCGTGGTCGTCGCTTGGTAAGAACGCCCAAGGCCCTTCACGTGGCCATGTTTACGGTGTTGGTGACCATCGGCCTCGCATTTGTTGGCGGCTGCCCAGCCTCGGCAGCAATGAACCCGTATCGTTCTACAAGTACTCACGCATTATCCCACGCATATATTGCAGTCTCACACCACGAGAAACACAAGAAAAAGTCAAAATCTACGTCTATATCGTCTTACGTCTCCGGCCACAGAGAGGGGGTCACAGTCGCGAATCAAAACCTTCTCACTATCAATTCAGTTGTCATAGCATGCGAGGAATACGCGAACTTCACAGCTCGCACTACTAAATTAACGGCGAGCGAAGTTCAGTTCTTAGATGGATGCTTAGCAGGATTCAAATCTCAATTCAAGCACAACTATCCAAGCCTTCGTACACCGCTCAGTACAACACTCATGAAGTCAACACCAGGACTCAAAAAAGTACGAGGGTGGTGACGAGTTATCTACTTTAGAATCGAAAAAGGTGGCGGGTTTTCCCGGCGACTACTATGGAGAAGCGGTCGGGGACGACGCACTACCAAACGACGAGAAGGACGCCTGCTTCGTCGTGCCATCGATGGACAATGTTCCGGCGAGACCGAGCCCACCGAACTCGACTGTCCCCGAAAAGTCGATCGTCACGGACACACCGCTAACGGAGTGGCCCTGAAATACGATCTTCCACTGAAGGGCGGTCGAACTCCAGGCCATGGTCCCCGAGAGGGTGCCAGTGGATGTGGGGGAAGCGAGCGGGACGGGGGGGACGAACTTGAAGGTCCCAGAGACGGCGTGCCCGGACATCGACGAGAGATGAACAGACAATGTATCGCTCACATAGTGCCCGTGTGGATCTGTCGCCAGCACGGCGTATGTGCCGCTCAAGGCGCTCGGCGCCGGACTTGCCTCGCCGGGGACAGGAGACGGCGTGGCGGTGCTGCGTGTCGCCGGGGATGCCGCCGCCCCAGTCGTCGTCCCCGGCTTCGTCCCTCTCCCGCCGGCCACGACCACCCCAGTGATGGCGGCAGCGATCACGATGACAGCCACCAGGGCGCTGAGAACGGGATGGGCAGCGAGAAAGCCGGACCGGGGCGCCCTCGTACCGTCGGCCGTCGGGGACTGCTCCCCCACACCCGGGCCGGCCTTCCAGGGATCGGCCGCTCCCTGGAAAGCCGACGACCCCTCGACCGCCGGTGGCAGGGGAGCGCCGGCGGCCGGAACCACGGGGTCGAGCAGCCCCACCGCCACCCCCGCCGCCAGGGCGGCCACCCCGGCCCGCAGCCGCCACTCGGTCCCGTAGGCCGAGGCCACCGCCCGCTCCAGCTCAGCGAGCAGCACCTCAGCGCTCTCTGGGCGATCGGCGGGGTCCTTGGCCAGGGTCCGGTCCAGCAGGAACGCCACCTGATCGGGAAGGCCGGGGATGGGCGGCGGGGGCTCCTCGGCCTGGAGACGGGCCAGGGCGAGGTCGTTCGGCGCCCGGAACGGCAGGGTGCCGGCCAGTGCCTCGTAGAGCACCACCCCCATGGCGTAGAGGTCCGAACGGGCGTCGAGCGGCAGCCCCCGGGCGGCCTCGGGGCTCATGTAGGCAGGCGTGCCTCCGAGGGTCGTCGCTCCCGTGCTCACCACCTGGCCGAAGTCGACCAGCCGGGAGGTGCCCTCCTGGTCCACCACGATGTTCTCGGGCTTGACGTCGCCATGGACCATCCCCGCCATATGGGCCCGGCCCAGCCCCCGCAGGGCACCGGCCACCACGCCGAAGGCCTGTTCTGGAGTGAGGCGGCCGGCGAGTCGCTCCACCGCCCTGAGGGAGGCGCCCTCCACGTACTCCATGACCAGGAAGATCCGTCCCCCGTCCTCTTCCACGCCCAGGGCGGCCACCAGGTGGGGGCTGGACAGTTCGGCCAGGGCACGGGCCTCGGCCCGAAGACGTTCAGTCACCCCGGCCACCGCCGTGAGGGCGGGGTCCAAGAGCTTGACGGCTACCCGCTGGTGGGTGGCCGGGTCGGTGGCCAGGTAGACGGTCCCGGTGGCCCCCCGGCCGACGACCCCTACCACCTGGTAGCGGCCGAGGGTCGGCGAAGGCGGCGCCGCCGCCGCCGGCGCCCCGCAGCGCCCGCAGAACCTCGAGTCGCTGTCCAGTGGTGCGCCGCAGTCCGGGCAGTAGCTCGGGTCGGACGTTGGTCCCAAGCCCCTGGCGTCGGGCGTCATGTCGGCAACGCCGGTGGAGTTGCGCCATAGTCGAACGTGATCACCCGTCCATCCCCACCGCGGCCACCATGACACCCGGCGTTCACGTTGCCTGTCCCCCCTGCGACGTCGTAGGACCCGTCGGTGAGGCCGCCCGGTCCGTAGGCAAGGAGGATCGCCCCCCCGCCGCTCCCGCCTTCGGACAGCTCCGGGACTCGTCCGCTCACGTTGATCATCCCGGCGACGAGCGTGTTCGCCTGGATGTACACCCCATACGCGTTCGGTGCCTTGCCGTATCCTCCGTTACCGTCGTCCCCACCCGAGCCACCGCCGTCGAGGAATGTCCCTACGCCAGTGCTCAGCCATTGGTCAAGGAGGCTGGCCGAGAGCGAAGTGGGAGCGGGCGGCGTCGAGCCATCGCCTCCGCCGGACGCCCCTCCGGCACCCAGCGTCGCGCCGCCGGCAGCGCCACCACTGCATGCCGGGGGAGACCAGGCCTCCCCGCCCCCAGACCCGCCGTACGACTCAGGAAACGTCAGTACGGTGGTGATCGGCAGGACGCCGTATCCACCGCTGACGACACCGTCGTTGGTGAACGTGCCCCCGACAAGCACGGCATCGTCGTTACCCGTCGTGAGGGTCACCCCCGGCTGGATCGTTACGTTGCCCGAGACGCTGATCGAGCCCGAAAGGTCGACGGACTGCGTGTAAGCAACAGATCCGTCACACGGTCCCTCGGTCCAGTTGTCGGTGCACGTCGGGGCGTCGGCGAGGGATTGGCCCGGGGGAACGGATGTCGGCGTGGTCGTGCTCGAGCCTGTTCTCCGAATGGTCCCCGTCGCCTTCCCGCTTGTCCATGAGTAGGTGGCTACCCCCGGACTTTGCATCGTCAGCACGACAGGGCCGCCAAGGCATTCCCATGACGTTCCCGGAGGCGTCTGGGTGGTGACGCTCTCGGTGAGCTCCAGAGTTGTTCCCGTAGCGGAGTCGTAGGTGAGGGTGCCCGAACATAGGGAATTCTGCTCCGAGTAGGAACCGAGGACGCCCGACGACGAGTTGGTGAGCGAGGCCTTGAAGTTGTAGGGGTTCGGGCCAGCGGAGCCTGGCTCTGTGATTGTGCCGCTCCATGTGCCAACCCACTGGGAGAGGGCGGACTGCCCGCTGCCATTCGGCGGCGAAGCAGTGGCCGTCGGAACGGTCCCCAACTTGCCGAGCGTTGAACCAAGCGCGCTCACCGCGCCCGAAACCCCGTCGAACGACCCGGCCAGTGAGCCCAGCGAAAGCTCGCTGCCGGCGATGCCCGACTGCACGTCGCTGACGATCGACGAAAGGCCCTGCTGCACCGATGGAGTCGCTGCCAGGGAGACTACGCCGTGAATCGCTTCAGTCTCGATCTTGATGAGCTCGGCGTCGGCGGAGAGGAGCCCGGGGGTGGTCGCCTCGGAGGACCATCCGACGATCCCGTCGGCGGTGGTCACGGTGCCGCCGGCAGTTGCGAGGGTGGCGCCGGTGGCGAGATAGTCAGCCGCGACCGGCACGAGCGCGCTCGTCGCGTTCAGGGACACGTCGAGAAGCTTCTGACCCTCGGGAAGGTTCGGGTTGAGCGCGTCTGCAACTGCCGCGACGCCGTTGGCGGCCACGGCACAACCGGCGGCGGCGCCCGCGACCACAGCACCCACGCCCGTCCATGCCAACAGCGTGCCGGTGATCGCGACGGCATCGCATGCTTGAGCCACGGCGTCGGCCGCCGTGGCAATAGGTTTCGAGTTTTTGACGAACCACGTACCGGTGGCGGATGCGGCGGAGGTCACAGCTGAGATCGCCTGCTCACCGGACTGGACGACACCGGTGGTCGCGTCGTTCAGCCCGCTTGCCGCATCGTCGACCAAGGCGCTCCCGGTACTGTTGGCCTCCGAGACGAGCGTGCTCGTCTCGGAGGCCATCGCGTGGTCGATGCCGTTGGCGTCGGAGGACAGCTCGCCCAGCAGCGAGCCCGTGCTCGGACCGGCCGCGACCGTCCGGTCATCTCGGGCCGAACGAACCTCGCCGGCAGTCACCGCCTCGGCCGGGGCGCCCGGCGCGAACGACGTCCGTGCAGTCGGGCCGGCCTGCGAGCGCCGCAGGTCACCGGCCTCGGTGGCGACGATCCTCCCGGTCGACCTGAACAGCGCGAGCAGGCCCAGGCTGGACCCGACACGGTGACGGAGGACCGACGCGGCATCGGGGGCTGCCCTCACGACGGCGCTGGCGGCCTGACCCACCTGGATCGGGCTCGCTGCTCTGTTCAGCGCAGCGACGATACGCCGGACGTCGCCCATGAGGCTCTCGACGGTCGGGGAGGACAGCGAGAGGCCGGCCAACGGAGCCGAGGTGCCCGTGCCCGTAGGAGCGGACGCCGGCACGGACCCTGACTGCAGTGTAGAGACGAGGCGCTGCAAATCGGAGATCTGTGCGGCCTCCGCGGGCACGGCTGCCCTCTCTTCGGTGAGAACGGAACGCGCCACGGTCCGGTAATTGGCCGCGGATGCACCGGGGCTCGGCGCCGTCCTGCCGAACAGCGACGGCGGCCAGGATTCGGCCCATCCGGTCACGACCAAGGCCCCGATCAGCACGACGGCCAGCACGGAGACCACCACTCGCCGGGAACGACGTGGGCGACGGGTAGAGAGTGGTGCGCCGCACCTCCCGCAGAAGCTTGCCGCCTCGTCGGCGTTGGTACCGCATTTCGAACAGAACACGACGTCGTCCTCCTTACCGATCGTCCTGGACCAGCCTTCCGAGATGTGTCGGCTAACCGAGCGCGGTCCCACAGGACGTGCAGAACTGCTGGGACAGGAGAGCGGTTACCCTGCAGTTGTCGCACGTCAACGGAGCGCCGCGTGCACCCGTCGGGTCGCTGCTGTGGGCGGTCAGCCGGTCACCGTCGCCGAAGCCACGAAGACCGAGACCGCCAGGACGTAGAGCACGATCCATGCGACGACGACACTGAGACCGATCCAGAACTTCTTGGCGTCGCGGGCGTAGGTATAGAGCCAAGTCCACGGGCCCGGGAACACAGCGAGCAGTACGGCCACGACCTTGCTCCTGGACCCAGACTGGACGTAAGCCCCGGTGGCCATGCCGTCCCCGGTACGGGACCCCGCGGTCGACCCGGATACGACCGGTGCCATCCCGCCCGCCGCGGTGATCGGATAGCCCAGGTGCAG
>JASHWO010000112.1 GCA_030044045.1 Acidimicrobiales bacterium | reverse complement strand
CGGTCGATGGCCCGCTGCGCCACCGCCGCCGTGTCCAGCATGGCCAAGTCGTTGGCCGAGGCCACTGTCTGGTCGGTCCCGGGCGGGGCGGGCAGGTACAGCGTGGCGGTGGCCGTGTACCGGACGGGCACCACCAGGTGGTAGGCCACGCCGGCCACCAACCCGGCCACGGCCAGGCCGAGCCACAGCCCGCGCTGCCGGCGCAGCGCCGCCCGCAGGAAGCGGAAGCTGACCATGTGCCCCAGCGGTGGCCCGCCCTGTTGCTCCGGGGGCATCTCGTCGTCGATGGGGTCGGGGTCGAAGCTCATCGGCACCTCGCACTGGTGGGGTGGTGGGCGCTCGTGGGGTGGTGGACGGCGCCGCCGGTCATCGGGGCCTCCCGCCGAGCGCCGGCGTGCCGGGGACCGTGGACCGGCGGTGGGTGCCGAGCGTCGCCACCGGCCCGCCGGCCGGGGTGCGGCCGGAGGTGCGGTCGCCCGGGCTGGGGTTGGCCACGAACACCCCGGCCACCGGCTCGCCGTCGTGGGCGGCAGCGATGGCCACCCGAGCCAGCTGCTCCGAGGAGGCGAACCCGGCCGACACCGACAGGACAGTGGCGGTCCCGGGCCGGTCGAGAGCCGGCAGCACCGGGCGTGCCGGGTCGAGCACCACGGCGGTGACGGCCAGCCCGGGCGTTGGCTGGCGCGGCACCGGGACCCCGGCACGCACCGCCAACCCCGGCCGGGGCTGCCGCCCTTCGTTGCCGAACCACGTACAGGCGGCCTCCAGCCCGGCCACCGACTCGTCGTCGGCCACCACGGACAGGACGGTGCCCACGCCGGAGCCGGCCGCCCCGACCGCCACCCGGACCGCTTCGGCCAGGGCGGCCACGTCGCCGGCCAGCGACAGCACCACCAGGTGCGGTCCGCCCCCCTCGCCCACGTCCAGCTCGCGCAGGGCCCGGCGGACGTGCCACTCCTCGGCGGCGCCCGGCCGGGACTGCTCCAGGAGCGCCACCCACTCCCCGGTGGTGCGCCGGGCCGGCGACGGCAGCGAGAGGAGCACCGGCGAACCGACCGCCCCGGCCAGCTCGTCGCGGGTCCACAGCCGCGGGTCCCGGCGGCGTACGGCCAGCACGACCAGGGACCCCACCACGGCACCAGCCAGCAGCCCGGCGCCCGGCGGCAGCAGCCGCCAGGGCAGCGACGGCCCGGCGGCGGTGGCCGCCTGCTGGATCACCCGGGTGCCTTGGTTGGCCGAGAGCTGGCCCAGCTTGGCCTGGGCGATCTGGCTCTTCACGGTGTCGAGCTGGAGCGTCAGTGTCGACTGCTCGGAGGTGAGCTGGCCGACCAGCTCGGCGTCGCGCTGCCCGGCCGCCGAGGCGGCACCGTCCGCCGCCATGCGCTGGTCGGCGGCACCGATCTCGGCCTGCACGTCGGCCAGTTGCTGCTCGATCTGTGTGCCTTCGGCCTGGAGGGCCGACAGTTCCTCGGCGTCGACCGACGACCCGTTGGTGGTGACGAAGGCGACGAGCTGCTGGCTGACGGCGTTGGCCAGCGCTTCAGCCTGCCGTGCCGTCGGGCCGCTGGCCGTGATCTGGAGCACGCCGGTCGCCGCGGCCGAGGTGGCGACCCGCCGCTGGAGCTCAGCCAGCGTGGCCGACCGGTCCACCGTCCGCCCGGCCGGCACCAGCACGGCGGCGCTGGTGGCGATGCGGCCGTCCGTTGTGATGTCGTTCTTCGTGGGGGCCGTCGAGCTGGATGTGGCCGAGGACGAGCCCGACTGCGACGCCGGCAACAGCACCAGCGAGGTGGCGTGGTAGCCGGCGGGCCGCAGTGCCTCGTAGCCGGCGCCGGCCACCGCTCCGACCAGCGCGAACACGGCCACCGTCCGCCAGTGCCGCCGCAGGAGGCGCACCGATCCTTTGACGTCGAGCACCTGTTCGGCCACCCACCTGCTCCTTCCGCTCGCGCCCGGCGCCGGCCGGCGTGATCGAGGGGGGACGTGGTCCGTCCACGCGCGGGAGACGAGGCGCGGCCAAGGGGCCCTGATACACCGACCGGCGCCGGCCGGACCGGGCCGGCACGGCCGGCGCCGGTGGTGGGACGGCCGGCGGACCCCACGTCACCCCGGCTGGCGGTGGAAGGGCGGGCGCAGGCGGCCGTGCCGCTACCAGCCCCACCGCCGCCACCAGTGCCACCGATGCCCCGAGTGGCCGGAGCCACCCTGCCCGCCCGACGTGGTGGTGGTCGTACCACTCGGCTGCGTGGTGGTCGTGGTGGTCGGCGGCGGCTGCGTGGTGGTCGTGGTGGTCGTGGTGGTGGTTGTGCCCGTCCCGCCCGAGCTGCTGGTGGTCTGGGTGCTCCCGGCGTCCTGGCCCCATGTGTGCTGCCACGTGGCGAAGGAGACCACCTGGCTCTGGTCGTGCACCATGAACTCCCACGATCCCTCGTAGACGTTGTCGGCGAACTGGTCGTGCTGGGTGTGGGTGATGGCCTGCTCGATCACCTCGCCCTGGTACGGCGACCAGGACGGGCTGGTGCCGTAGTCGGAGAAGAGCCCCTGCAGCCCGCAGCTCTCGGCCGCCGTGCAGTCGGGCCCGATGGCCGAGCGTGTCAGGTCGAAGGTGTTGCCGGTCACCGAGACGTCCTGGGTCTTCCACCGACAGTCGTCGTAGTAGTCGACCGGCTGCTCTGTGGGCGTGGCGTGGGCCAGGTTGGTCTCGGTGCAGGTGGAGAGGTTGATCGCCGGCGGTGTGACCAGCGTGCAGGCGCCGCTCGAGGTGTTGTCGGGGGAGCCGCAGAACCGGTTGGCTGTGTCCCACAGCACCACCCCGGACCAGTTGTCGCTGAACAGGTTGTCGGCGATGGCCAGGCTCGAGTCGTAGGCACTCGTCACCCGGCTGTCGGCCCCGGAGTTCGACACGTAGATGGCGCCGTCGGGGAAGCCGGGGTTGGTCGGGCCCACGCCCAGGGCGTTCTGGACGAAGGCGTTGTGGGAGATGAGGGCGTTGTAGCTGATCTCGTAGACGATGCCCTCGGCGTAGTTTCCCGAGATGTAGTTCCCGGAAAAGTCGAACCCGACGTCGTCGGTGTCGGCCCAGAAACCCACCTGCTCGTTGTCGTGGACGTCGTTGTCCACCACCGTGGCGCCGTCGGTCTCCCAGAACTTCGCCCCGCCGGCGCACCCGCAGCCCGGTGTGGTGGCTGTCCAGTCGTGGGTGTCGTTGCCGGCGATCTCGTTGCCCTCGACCGTCAGGTTCGACACGCCTGTCGCCGCGTAGGCGCTGAAGCCGTACTGGCCGTTGTCGGCCAGGCAGTCGTCGGCCAGCACGTCGTCGCTGCCCAGCATCACCCCGGCGCCGGCGTTTGTCCGCACGGTGTCGTGCTCGATCACCCAACCCTGCCCGGAGTCGTGGTTCACCACGCCCTGTGTACGCGACGCTTCGAAGCCCTCGACGGTCAGGTACTCGATGGTCACGTCGGCCGCCTGCTGGGTGAAGGCGTAGTCGTTCAGGCCCTGGCCGTCGATCACCGCGCCCGGCGCCCCCACGAAGGTGTCACCGGTGGCGGGGATCACCTGGGAGAACGGTGTGGACCCGAGCGTGTAGGTGCCCGGTGCCAGCCAGAAGGTGACGTGCCCCGCCGGGTACTGCTGCACCAGCGAGGGCAGGCCCCCACCCGGTTCCACCACCACCGCCCCCGACGGCGGGGTCGAGGGGCCGTCGAGGAGCGAGGCGTCGCCGCAGACCGTCCTCGGCGAGCTGGGGGTGACTGTGGGCGACGGCAGTGTGGGCAGGATCTGGGCGCCGGTGGCTGCTGGCGTGGCCACCGCGGCGTCGTGCGGCGGCGCCGCCGAGCCGGGTCCACCACCCAGGTCCAGCACCCCGGTCTGGGTTCCCCGCCAACCGATCACCACGGCGACGACCAGCACCACCGTGCCCAGGACGACAATCACGCGCGTTCCGAACGACATCCTCCGCTCCCCTGTTCGTGCTGCTGCTTGCTCCGTCGGCCGGCCCGTGCCGGTCCGTACTGCAGGCGGCCCTCAGCGAGGAACGAACCGGTCCTCGAGGGCCTCAGCGAGGTGTGCGGCAACTGTGGCCGGATCCGGAGCGGGAACGGACGGCGCGCCACCACCCGGAAGGGAGGCGACGACCCGGTAGCAGACATGCCCGGCGGCACCGGGGACGGCGATGGTGGGCTCCACCATCGCGCCCTCGGCGCCGTACGCCGATTGGACCACGGTCACCGCACGGCGCAGGGCGCCCAGGAAGGCGCCGGCGAAGCCGGGCATCCTCCCGAGGCCTTCCACGTGCGCCCGAGGGGCGACGAGCACGCCCGGCAGATCCGCCGCCACGAAGGCGACCAGCTCGTCGTCGGCGTAGGCCAGCGGGGACTGACCGACCGTCGGTTCGGTGGCGATGCCACCGCGCCGCGATCGGAGGTCGTGGGACGGGGCGGGTGGAGCCACCGGCCCACCGGCCAGGCGATCGGGGGTGGTGCACAGCACGCACCCGCGCCCCCACGCCGCTCCGTTCACCACGTCCTCAACCATACGCCCGCCGGTCCCCGACGCTGCGGAGTGCCCTCCGTACCGCCGGCCTCTCGCTCCTCGGGAAGAGTGGGCAGTCGTCGCGATCCCACGGGGCTCGCTCCTCCTCCCCTGCCCTCGCCGTCAGTCGTCGGACCTGAGCGGCCGGGCTTGCGCCCGGAGCCTGCGCCGCCACGGACCGCGGTCCGTGCCCATCCGTCCGGTGCGGGCGTCGAGCCGCCCGCTTGTCCGATCGGGTCATGGTAGCCCCGCTGCAATGCCCGTGCCGGCGTCCGGCAAGCGCCCTGGTAGCGCCACGCGGACCGGCCTGCCGGCGGCACAGGGCGGGTCCGGGGACGTATCCGGCGCCGCCGTTGCTGGCTCTGGAAGCCGGTGAGGACCGCTCGAGTGCGGTGGGCGGCCTCCCCGGAACCGTGGACGAGCAGGAGCTGGAGAGGGAGGTGCGGGACCCGGATGGCACAGGATCCAGCGCCGCGCCCCTCTTTCCTGGTCGTGCCTGGTGGGGCCGCCACGGCACGCGGCACCGCCGTCACCGGCGCGGCGCCCTCCCCGCCCTCGACCGTGCCGCCCGTCGCGGCCGGACGGATCCCCGTGCGGGTCACCTCGATCGCCGCCGGGACGGCCAGAGCCCGCCCAGACGCCGGGCCGGCGGCGCCGGGCGCTTGCGCCGGGCCGACCGGGCTACACCGCCGGCTGTCCGTGCTGGACCTGTTGGCCGTGACCCTCTCCTGGACGGTGCCGAGCCTGGCCCTGCTCGACGGGACGTCGCCGGGTCGTGGCCTGGCCTCGACGCTGGCCGCCACGGCGGCCACGCTACTGGCCATGCGGAGCACCGGCCTCTACCGGTCGCGCTGCTGCGCCCGCCGCCGCGACGAGCTGTGGCGCGTCTTCCTAGCCAGCCTGTGGGGCGCCGCCGCCTTCGTGGTGGTGCAGGGCCAGGTGGCCCCGCTCGGACCGCAGGTCCTGGCCGGTGTGGCCACCTGCCTGGTGGTGGTGGGCGCCGGCCGCTGGCAATTCTCCCGCTGGCTCCGCGCCCGCCGGGCGGAGGGCCGCTTCCTGCGGGGCGTGGTGCTGGTCGGCGCCAACGAGGACGCCGCCTCCCTGCGCACCATGCTGCGCTCGGAGCCGGAGCTCGGCTACGTGGTGACCGGCGTGGTGGGCGAGGGCCGCCACGCCCCCGGCTGGGACGACCTCCCCTCGGGCGCCTCGGTGGCCGACATCCCGCGGCTCGCCGCCGCCACTGGGGCCAGCGGCATCCTCCTCGTGCCCTACGCCCTCTCCAGCGCCACCACCCAGCGGGCCATCGGCGTGGCCGCGGGGGCCGGGCTGCACATCCAGGTGTGGCCGGGCTTTCGCGGCGTGGGCAGCCGCCGCCTGCGCACCGTGCCCCTCTCCGGCGAGGCCTTCTTCTACGTGGAGCCCCGGCGGACGTCCCGCTGGCAGCTGGCGCTCAAGCGGGCCATCGACGTGGTGGGCGCCGGGACCGTGCTGCTGGTCGCCTCGCCGCTGCTGGCCGTGGCCGCGCTGCTGGTGACGCTGGAGGACGGCGGCCCGGTCCTCTACCGCGACGAACGGGTGGGGACCCACGGCCAGCCGTTCGAGATCTGCAAGCTGCGCACCATGGCCACCGGCGCGTCGCCGCCGGCCGACCTGTCGGCGCTCAACGAGCGCACCGACGGGCCGCTGTTCAAGGCCTCGGTCGACCCCCGGGTGACCAGGGTGGGTCGCTACCTGCGGGCCCTCAGCATCGACGAGCTGCCGCAGCTCTGGAACGTGCTGAAAGGCACCATGAGCCTGGTCGGCCCCCGCCCGGCCCTGCCGAGCGAGGTGTCGCAGTTCGACGAGGAGCTCCAGCGCCGCCACTCGGTGCGGCCCGGCATGACCGGCCTATGGCAGGTGGAGGCACGCCACAACCCGTCCTTCAACGCCTACCGGCGGCTGGATCTGTACTACGTGGACAACTGGTCGCTCGGCCTCGACCTGTCCATCCTCTGCACCACCGTGCCGGCGGTGTGCTCCCAGGCCGGCCGGGCGCTGCGCCGCTCACGGGCCCGGCGGGCGGGGCCGTAGCCGTCCGGTGGCGCCGGGGTGGCCGTGCGGTAGCCCGGTGGCGTCACGACCGCGGGGGACCGGGGATTTCCCCCATTTTGGGGATGACCGCGCCGCTGCTGCGCCGTCAGCGTGGGAGGTGCGAGCAACGGCACGAGGAGGACCACGCCATGGTGTGCGTCGACGAGAAGCCCCGGCACACGACCCCCGTCCCGGTGGCGCTCCGCCCGCGCCGCCCCCGACCGGTGACGCCGCGGGCGGTCGGCCAGCGGTCCCGCGCCGCCACCGGGCCGGGTCCCGGCGCCAGTCCCGATCCCGCCAGCACCGACCTCCCGGCGGTGGTGGCCGCCGCCGTCGACGGCCGCTCCTGGGCCTGGGAGGAGCTGCTCCGGCGGTTCGGCGGCATGGTCGTCGCCGTGGCCCGGAGCTGCCGGCTGAACGAGGCCGACGTGGGCGACGTCCACCAGGTCACCTGGCTGCGCCTGGTGGAGCACATCGACCGGGTGGAGCAGCCCGAGCGCGTCGGCGCCTGGCTGGCCACCACCGCCCGGCGCGAGAGCCTGCGTCTGGTACGGGTCCGCGGCCGGGTGTCTATCGACCACGACGCCCTCCTGCAGCGTTGCGACCCGGCGGCCGAGCCGCTCGACACCGGCCCGCTGGCCGCCGAGCGCGCCGACGCCGTCCAGCGGGCCTTCGCCCAGCTCCCACCCCACTGCCGGCGGCTGCTCGGCATCCTGGCCGGCAGCGACGCACCCTCCTACAAGGAGATCTCGAAGGCCCTCGCCATGCCCATCGGCAGCATCGGCCCCACCCGTGGCCGCTGCCTGGAGCGCCTCCGCCGGATACTGGAAGAGCAGGGAGCCGAGGTGTGACGCCCGGCGCCGCCCCGGCGGTGCCCCGGACGCGGTGCGGCCTCCGGCCTACCCGCCCGCCACCCTGATCAGGGCCCGGCCGCTCCAGTTGAGGGCCTGCACCGTCCCCCGCGGCGGGGCCGCCCCGCCACCCTCCAGCGCCACCGTGCAGGCCCCGCCCGGCGGCAGGTGGAACCACGAGTCCCCCACCGTGAACCCCGGGACCCGCACCGTCACCCACTGGGCCAGCCGCTCGGTGCGCACGTCGAGCTGCCACCGGCCCTCGCCGGCCGGCCGGGCCACGGCCGACAGCCCGAGGTCGGCCTCGACCGGCCGCCCCTGGCCCAACGGCAGGTGCACCACCCGGGCCAGTGGGGCCTCGCCGGTGCCGTCGGGCCGGTCGCCGGGCCACAGGGTGGCCACCACGGCGTCGTGGGCCGGGGGCGAGAAGCGGTAGGCGTAGGTCACGTCGCGGAAGCCGCCCAGGACCGCCTCGGCACCGACGGTGCAGGTGCCGCGGGGCCCGGCCTCGACCGCCACCTCCCCCCGCTCCACCACCAGCTCGCCCCGGGCCACCAGCTCCACCACCAGGCGGCCCCGCACCGCCGCCGCCGTGTCGTTCACCACGTGCAGGTCCAGGCCGTTCAGCCCCTCGTCCACGGCCAGCAGGGCCACCGGCTGGAAGGTCCGCCGCAACACGTACCACGGCGCCTTCGGCCGGCCCAGCGCGTCGACCACCCCCCACCCGGCCCCGGCCCGCAGGTCGGCGAAGGCCAGCACCAGCGCCCCACGGCACGGCGAGCCGGCACGCCGCCACTCCGCCATGGCCGCGCCCATCAGGTGGGCGTTGGCCGCCCGCCCGAGCTCCAGCGCCCGCTCGGCGTCGACGTAACGGGCCATGCGGGGATCGGTGCCGAAGAGCTGGGCCACGTAGTGGTCCCGCACGTCCTCCATGTCCCAGCTCCGGCCGGCGTCGTGGTGGACGCCCTCCTTCCACCGGGGGTCGTGCCCGGCGCGGTAGGCACCGCCGCAGGCCTCGTCCACGGTGTCGGGCTCGGGCGGGGTGGCGAAGGCCAGGCACTCGGCGGCGAAGCGCACCCCGGCGCGGCGGGCGTCGTCCACCGGGCGCAGGTAGCCGCCGATGCCGAAGTACTGGCTGACCCCGGCGTCCATGCGGAAGGGCAGGTCGCCGCCGGTCGGGTTGGACGGCACGTAGGGCACTCCGGGCGCCTCCCGCTCGACCAGCGCGGCCAGGTCCCCGTCGAACAGGGTGCTGCCGGCGCTCCCGGGCGGCAGCCCGTTCATGGCCGCCACCTCCTCCACCTCCTGGTTGCCGCAGATCACGGCCAGCGACGGGTGCCCGGCCATGGCGGCCAGCGCCTCGCTCACCTCGGCCAGCGCCTCGCCGGTGAACGCCTCGTCGGCCGGTGGGTCCATGAAGGCGAACATGCCGTCGTGCCAGACCAGGATGCCCAGCTCGTCGCAGCGCTCGAAGAAGTGGCGGTCCTGGTAGACGGTGGTGCCCGGCACCCGCAGCATGTTCATGTGGGCCGCCCGGACCAGTGCCAGCCGCCGGTCGACCTCGGCCGTCGGCGAGGCCAGGGCCACCGGGTCGACCGGCAGCCAGCAGGCGCCCCGGCAGAACACGGGCACCCCGTTCACCGACAGCGAGAAGGCGCCGTCCCGCCGGTCCACGGCCAGGGTGCGGAACCCGACCCGGCCGAGCCGGTGGGTACGGCCACCGATCTCCGCCAACACCTCGTAGCGCGGCTGCTCCCCGTGGGTGTGCGGCCACCAGCGCGCCGCCTCGGGCAGGTGCACCGAGCCTTCCAGCACCAGGTCGTCGCCGCGGGGGTGGGTCGTCATCTCGGCGGTCTCCCCGGCGACCAGCAGCCGCGCCCCGGGGGCTGCGTGCGTGCCCCGGAGCACGAACCGGGCGTGCACCGTGCCGCCGCCGGTGGGGTGGTCGGTGGCGGCGGCGGGCTCGCCCGCTCCGGTGTCGCGACCGGCAGCTCGTCCGGCCTGACCCCGGCCGGTGCCACCCTCGGGCTCGTCGCAGGTGGCCCGGAGCCGGACCTCGTCGGGGGGCCCGCCGGCCGCCGGCAAGAGCGAGATCGGCCGCCAGGGCCCGACCGGCGGGGGGACCACCGCCCAGCCCGGGACGCGGCCCAACAGGCTGGTGCGGAACCAGCGCAGGTTCTGATGGGGCACCAGGTACGTCTTCCAGCGAGGCCGCGGCC
>JASHWO010000111.1 GCA_030044045.1 Acidimicrobiales bacterium | reverse complement strand
GGCGGTGAGCGCCTGTTTCGTCCTGTTCTTCCCGCTCTTCTTCCTGACCGACGCCGTCATCCCGAAGCAGTACCTGACTGGCTGGTTCGCCACCATCGCCACCTACAACCCGATCACCTACGTGCTGGGGGCGCTGCGGTCGCTGATCACCACTGGCTGGGAACCGCGCACGCTGGGGGCCGGGTTGCTGGCCGTAGCCGGCTTGGGCCTGGTGGGGATGGCCCTGGCGCTGCTGGCCCTCCGCGGCCGCCTCCGGGCCGGCGACTGAAGAACGTCGGTGCCCCGAACCACCGGGCCGGCACGTGCCGGCCGCCGGTGGCCAGACGGGAGGGAAGGCCTACTTGACGGCGACGATGATCGCCGTGATGGCGATCCCGAACGCCACGAGCATGGGGATGACCCACGAGAGGCGGGACATGTTGCCCTCGAGCCGGGCGACGCTGGTATTCAGGCCGCTCACGTCCTCCGCCAAGGCACTCAACGACTTGACCATGCCCCCCAGCGTCGGACTGTCGGGATGGGTCAACTCCTCGATGTCAGCGGCGCCCAGGCCCGTCTGTCCCTGGCGCGTTCCGGCATAGGGTTTGGAGACTGGACGGGTCAGGCGGAAGAACTGGGCAGTCAGGAACGGAGCTTCATGCGTCAGGGTGACTCGACGGGGCGACAAGTTGGTCACCCGAACAATCAAGACGCCGCGGAATCCGGGATCGACTTGGGGGCCAGACAGCAGGACAAGTCCCTGGCGGGCGTACTTCGGCTCCAGACCGAGCTGGGCAGCGAACTGAGGCCCGCAGCTCACCGTCTCCCTGGTGGTTCATCGCGAACTCACCCGGCTCAACGATGACCAGACCCTTGTTCGCCACGTCGGCGATGGCATCCGTGCCACTAAGAAACGCCTGGTCACCAACCCGAAAGTCGTAACTGGCCGGCTGTAGACACTCCTCGGCAAACGGCTGGATGTCCAAGCCCCCCGCCGCCATCGCTTCTTGGATCTCCGTGTCCGTGAGCACCGTTCCCGAGCCTACCTTCCCGAACAACTGTTCGCCGTGACGCTACGCCGCGGGTGGTTCAGCCGCCCTCGCTCGGCGGGACCCCCCAGTGGCCGCGGTGGATGCGGGCGGCGCGGGTGGGGCCAGGGCGGGTGAGCGAGGGGGAGCGCGGGTCGGCGCCGTCGGGGTGGCCGAGCAGGACGGCGCCGTAGAGACGCCAGCCGGCGGGGACGCCGAGGGCCCCCAGCAGCTCGGTCTCGCCGCGGAAGTTGCCGAGGAAGCCGGCACCCAGCCCCTCGGCGGTGGCCAGGAGCAGCAGGGCCATGGTGGCGCTGGCGGCGTCGCCGAACCAGTACGGCACCGGCCACGCCGCCTCGCCGCCGCCCGGCCGGGCGGGATCCCCGTTCCCGGGCCGTTCGCCCGCGACCGGCGGGCCCAGTCCCGACCCGGCCTTGTCGGGCTCGCCGTAGCGCTGGACGTACAGCGACGGCGAGGCCAGCGACAGGGCCACCACCGGCGTCCGGGAGAGGCCGGGCCACCGCCGGGACCGCCGCCGCCACTCCTCGGTGGTGGTGTGGGTCCAGTAGGTGGCGGTCTGCTCGGCGCCCTCCAGCACCAGCCACGCCGTGCCACGGGCATTGCCGGCGGTCGGGGCACGCAGCGCGTCCTGGAGCAGGCGGTCCACCATGTCGGCGCCGAGGGGCGTGTCGGAGAAGCTCCGCACCATGCGCCGCCTGCGCAGGGCCTCCGTCAGATCCACGCTGTGCTGTCTAGCCCGCCTGGGACCCCAACCCCAGGCCCGGCCGTCGCTGTCCGGCCCGGCCGGCCGGGACCGGCGCTTCGGCGGGAATGATGACCTACCTGGTAGGGTTTTAGTGGTGGATGGGGCGCAGACCCCCGGGCCCCAGCACGAGACGGACGGCGGAGGTCGACCATGCCGAGTCCCAGAGAGCTCCTCAGCGCAGCGAAGTCCCAGATCAGCGAGGTGGACCCGGCCGAGGCGGCGGCTCGGCTGGGCCAGGCCACCTTCCTCGACGTGCGCGAGCCCGACGAGTACGAGCAGGGGGCCATCCCCGGCGCCGTCCACCTACCCCGGGGCCACCTGGAGTTCTCGGTGGAGGGCAAGCTGCCGGACAAGGCCGCCCCGGTGGTCGTCTACTGCGCCGGCGGCACCCGGTCGGCGTTCGCCGCCAAGACCCTGGGCGAGCTGGGCTACGCCGACGTGGTGTCCATGGCCGGCGGCTTCAACCGCTGGAAGGACGAGGGCAAGCCGTGGGCGGCGCCCCGCACCCTCACCGCCGACCAGCGGAACCGCTACCAGCGGCACCTGCTCATGCCCGACGTGGGGGAGAAGGGGCAGCAGCAGCTGCTCGACTCGAAGGTCCTCCTGCTGGGCGCCGGTGGGCTCGGCTCGCCGGCGGCGCTGTACCTGGCGGCGGCCGGCGTGGGCACGATCGGCATCATCGACATGGACGTGGTGGACGAGTCCAACCTCCAGCGGCAGATCCTCCACAACATGGACCGGA
>JASHWO010000110.1 GCA_030044045.1 Acidimicrobiales bacterium | reverse complement strand
CCGCATGACGTCGCGCATCCCCCCGGCGTCGGGGAACATGAGCACCGCCGGCCAGGGCCCCTCCCCGTCGGGGATGCTGAGCGCGGCCGGGCAGATCCCGTCTGCGGTTTCGATCTCGACGGCCCGTGACGTCACGGCGGCTCCTTCCTCGTACCGGTTCCCGGAACCTACAGGCAGTGGGGCCGGCCTGCCACGGCGCCGGGGGTCGGTCCCTGGCGGTGGACGGCCATCACGGTGTGCAGCGTGGCGGGGTCCACCCTTGCCCGGTCGAACGAGCACAGTCCGGTGATGGGTTCCACCCGCATCAGGCCGTCCGCCTCTTCCTCCCAACGCATCCACGCCGCCAGCCGTTCGGGACCTTCGACGAGGCTGGTGCTGTCGGCAGCCACCCGGAGGCCGGCGTACCCGTCGGCCAGCGCCTCCCTGAGTGCCGCGTCGAAGGTAGCCCGTTGGGCACCGGGGTCCACGGTCCGCTCGGGACCGTAGACGTCGCACGTGCTGAGGACGATCAGCCGGCGCTCGTCGACGAGCGCCCGTGGCCACAGGTCGGTCCTCGGGTCGTCGGCCACCAGCATGAGTCGCTCTCCCCGGGCCGCCCCCTCGGAGAGGAAGGTCGTCGCCCGGCCCTGGAACTCGGCGACACCGGCATAGATCCAGCCGATGTGCCCCGTCGGCCAGTGGGTGACCTGGTCCCTCCGTGCGGTCATCGCCGGGGGAGCCGACGTCGTCCGGACCGTACGAGGCCGGTGCCCGGAAGGACGGGATGCCAGGTCGGCGGCGTGCCGAGGGCGCTGATCCTGGTGGACGATCCAGCGTTCCCGGGCCGTCCGCCTGACGTCCGCACGGCCTCCACGGCCTCTGGAGGCTACCCGGCTACCACGGGGATTGCAGGGCGGGGGAGGCCGGGCCCTCCCCGTCGGAGCCGGCCGTGGACGCTGGTCCACGGCCCGAGTGGCAGGATGGGCCGGTGGTATGCGGACTCCAGGTCGGTGGCCGGGGCGGCGTAGAGGGCGAGCCGGTGCTGCTGGCCGGCGCTGGGGACGGTCATCGCGGGCCGCCGCCGGTTCGCCACCTGCAGCGTGGGTAGGGGAGGGCGCATGCAGGCTCGCGTCGCCCGACTCGTCGAGCATGGCCGTCCTCTCGTGGTGGACGAGGTCGAGCTGGCCCAGACGGCGGACGACGAGGTCGTGGTCGACATGGCCTACGGCGGGGTGAACCCGGTCGACCGCTACGGGGCCCTCGGCCGGGTGGCGCCGGACGCCCCGCTGCCCCGGATCCTGGGCAGCGAGGGGTCCGGGACGGTCGACGGCCGCCCGGTCCTGGTCCGGGGCCACGGGCTCGGCACCAGCCGGGACGGGCTCTGGGCCACTCGGGCAGTGGTGCCGGCCGCCGCGACTGTCGACGTCCCCGCCGGCGTGGCCCTCGACGCCGCCGCCGCCATGGGCGTCGCCGGGGTGACGGCGTGGCGGGTGGTGACGGAGAAGGCCCGGGTCACCGGCGAGGACCGGGTCCTCGTCCTCGGAGCCAGCGGCGGCGTCGGGTCCATCGCCGTGTCGGTGGCCCACTCGCTGGGCGCCACCGTCTGGGGACAGACCACCAGCCGGGACAAGGCCGGCTGGGTGGCGCAGCGGGGCGCCGACCGCGCCGTGGTGGCCGATGCCGCCTCGCTGGCCGAGGCGGTCGCCGAGCTTCGCCCGACGGTGGTGATCGACCCCCTGGGTGACGGGTTCACCGGTGCCGGGGTGGAGGCGCTCGAGCCCCGCGGGCGCCTGGTGATCTTCGGCACCTCGGCCGACACCCACGGCGACGTGCCATTGCAGGCCCTCTACCGCAAGTCGCTCACCGTCTACGGCTACGGCGGGTTGATCGAGACCGACGACGTCCTGGCCGGCCACATCGCCGACGCCATGGACGCGCTCCGGGACGGCCGCCTCGAGGTGGTGGTGGACCGGATCCTGCCGCTCGATCGGGTCGACGACGCCTTCGAGCTCCTCGAGCAGCGCGCCGTGCAGGGCAAGCTCCTGCTCGACCTGCGGCACTGAACCCGGAGCCCGAACGTGCGGGCCCCGGCCGAGATCCCGAGCGTCACCGTCGAGGAGCTGGCTACTGCCACTGGCCGGGTACGTAGTCGCCGGCCGGGCGCCGGACGATCACGTTCAGGCGGTTGTAGGCGTTGATGAGGGCGATGAGCAGCACCAGGGCCCCGAGCTGCTCTTCGTCGTAGTGCTTGGCGGCGTTCGACCACACCTCGTCGCTCACGCCGCCGGCGGCGTCGGCGATGCGGGTGCCCTGCTCGGCCAGCTCGAGGGCGGCCCGCTCGGCCTCGGTGAAGACCGTGGCCTCCCGCCAGGTGGCCACCAGGTTCAGCCGGACCTGGCTCTCGCCGGCGTGCGCCGCCTCCTTGGCGTGCATGTCGGTGCAGACGGCGCAGCTGTTGATCTGGCTGGCCCGGAGCTTGACCAGCTCCTGCGTGGCGGTGGGCAGGGCCGACTCGGTGACGGCCCGGCCCGCGGCATTGACGTGCGTGGCTGCCTTCATGGCCACGGGGTTCTGGAAGAGGTCGAGTCGGGGTTCCATGGGGTCTCCTTTCGTGGGTTGGTTGTGTCGTCGATCGGGGTCGGGAGCTTCCGCTCACCTTCCGGGTTCCGGATCTCCCTGTGTTAGACGAGACAGCCCGGCCGGCTGTGACACGGCTCCGTGGGGGCCGGCCGGGTGGTGGGGACCCGCCGAGCTGCCGGTCAGGAGCGTTCGCCCAGGCCGGCGACGTTCTGCGCCGTCGACGACACCGCGGCCAGGTGGATCCCGACCGCGACGGGGAGCGGCTCGGCGCGGCGGGCGGACCCGGTGCCGAGCTGCCCGTCCCGGTTGTCGCCCCAGGCCCACAGCCGGCCGGCAGTATCGATGGCGTAGCTGGCGAAGCCGCCCGAGGCCACTGTGGCGAAGCTGACGCCGGCTGGCACGTGCACCCGGACGGGGACGGTGGTGCCGGCCCGGGTGCCGATGCCGAGCTGGCCGCGGCTGTTGCTCCCCCACGTCCAGACGGATCCGTCCCGGAGGACGGTGACGGTCTGGCCGTTCGTCGGGCCGCTCCCTCCCTGGAAAACGTGGCCCACCCGGCCGGGCAGGTCGACCCTGACCGGGACGGCACTGTTCGTGGTGGTGCCGTTGCCGAGCTGGCCGGCGGCGTTGTAGCCCCAGTTGTAATACTGGCCGTCGGCGAGCAATGCGCCGGATCCCTCCCACGAGGAGGTGAGGGCGACGACCTGGGCCCCGGCCGGCAGCCCGGTCACCGGGCTGGGGGTGCCCGTCGACGACGTGGACCCGTTGCCCAGCTCGCCGGCGTCGCCGCTGCCGCAAGCGTAGACGGTGTCCCCGGCGTCGAACAGGGCGTGGGTCCGGGCGCCGCTGGCCAGCGTCACGCCGGCCAGCGGGAGCCGCTGCGGTCGCGTCACGACGAAGCCGGGCAGGCAGAGGTCGCCGGCGCCGTCGATCCCCCAGCCCCAGGCGTGACCGGTCGAGTCGATGGCCAGGCCGGCGTCGAAGGGCATGGGGTTGGCGAGTGAGGTGATCCGCACGCCGGCCGGGAAGTCGACTTTCACCCCCCGGATCTCGTACGGCGTCGTCCGCCCGTCGCCGAGCTCGCCGCCGCTGTTCACCCCCCAGCCGTAGACTTGACCGGTCGAGGTGAGGGCGTAGCCGTCGGAGTTGGAGGTGGCGATCTGCACCACCGTCCCGACGATGCCGTCGACCGGGGTGGGCGCGGCGAGCTGGAGCGCGGCGATCTTCCCTTTGTTGCCGACGACGCCCCACCGGTAGACGGTGGTGCGCGACGTGCCCGGGCCACCGGAGGCGCTCCCCCCGCCGGTGCCGCCGCAGGCGGCCAGCACCACCGCGGCGACGGCGACGGCGACGGCGACGGCGAGCACGGTCGCCGACATCGGGCCTCGGCCGTGGCCCCGCCGGCCCGGGGCCCGGCCGGCGGCCACCGGTGGAACGTCACCCATCGTCGCCAAGCTACCGCCGCGCCGGCGAGGAGGAACGCGTCGAGGTCGACGACGAGCCGGCGTACGTCGGCATCGGTGGTCAGCGATAGCTGGCCTCGTACACGTCATGGCGCCGGAACCACGACATGTCACCCTCGTTCCGGCCGAGCGGTGCCCGGTCGAGCCACTGCCACATGCTCCACAAGGCGTCGAGGCCCCGGGAGTAGGCGGAGTAGGTGTGGTAGACGACGCCGTCCTCGAGCGCGAAGGCGCTCATGCCCGGTCCCTCGTAGGGCAGGTGGCCAGGGTCGAGCTGCCAGCCGTCGAGCGGCCGGAAGTTGTACGAGCCGCCCTTCGCCACCGACTCCTCGGTGAAGGACACGTCGAAGTCGAAGTTGAAGTCGCTCCGGCCCGACGAGGCCCAGGGGAACGCCCACCCCATCCGCTCCCGGTAGGCGAGCAGCTTCTCCAGCGGGGCGCGGGAGACGGCGGTGAAGGCCACGTCGTGGTTCTGGAGATGCAGGTGCGTCTCGTCGAACCCGTCGGCCACCGACGAGCAGCTCGGGCAGCCCTCGTCCCAGTCGGGACCGAACATGAAGTGGTAGACGACGAGCTGTGACCGGCCGCGGAACAGGCCGGCCAAGGTGGTCTCGCCGGCCTCGGTGTCGAAGCGGTAGTCCTCGTCGATCGGCACCCACGGCAGCTCCCGCCGCCGACGGGTGAGGTCGTCGACGAGGCGGGTGGCCTCCTTCTCGGCTTCGAGCAGCTCGAGCCGGGCGGCCAGCCACTCCTCTCGGGTCCCGGTGCGGTGGTCGGTCATCGATCGTTCCTCCTGTCGAAGCTGCCATCTCCCCACGGAAGTGTCAACCAGCTCCGAGCCCGTCTCCCCGCCGTGACCGGATCCCGCCGGGTCGCCGCGTCGGGTGCGGTACGACCGGGCGCCTCTCCGCCGCGGCCGCGCCGGCGCCGCCAGCAGGGCTCACCACCGGGTATGGCAAGCTCCGTCCATGAGCGTCGGCGCCAAGCTCCAGATACGCCCCGGGTGGTCGGTGGCCGTCGTGGGCATCCCGCCCGGTGTGGATCTGGATCTGCCGGAAGGGTGTGCCGCCACCTCGGACATGGCGCAGGCTGCCGCCGCCGACGCCGTGGTGGCCTTCGCCGCGGACCGCGCCGCGCTGGACGGCGTGGCCCGCCCGGTGGTCGAGGCCGCACGGGAGGACCGCCTGGCCTGGGTGGCCTACCCGAAGGCCGGCCAGCTCGGCACCGACCTGAACCGTGACGTCGTGGCTGCCGTCATGTCGGACCGCGGCACGCAGCCGGTCCGGCAGGTGGCCATCGACGACGTCTGGTCGGCCCTCCGCTTCCGTCCGGCCACCTGAGCCGGCCCCGCCCGCCGGCACTTCCCGGCCCCGCCCACTGGCCCTGCCGGCCCCCGAAGGGCGGCCGACCGCGGCGGGGGCGGTTGCCGGGTCATGATCGGGAGGTGCCCCGCAGTCGGGCGGGAGCCGCGAGCAAGGAGGACCGCCGATGGCCAGGGTGAGCACCTACCTGAACTTCATGGGGCAGACCGAGGAGGCCTTCGACTTCTACCGGTCGGCCTTCGGCACCGAGCTCATGGGGCCGGTGGTCCGCATGAAGGACATGGGCAGCGGGCAGGACGCGGCGACCCTGTCCGAGGCCGAGTTGCAGCTCGTGGCCCACATCGAGCTGCCGATCCTGGCCGGCCACGTCCTGATGGGGACCGACATGCTGGCCTCGATGGGCCACGAGCTCCGGGTGGGCAACAACGTGACCGTCAACCTGGAGCCGGACACCTGGGCCGAGACCGACCGGCTCTACGCCGCGCTGAGCGAGGGAGGCAGCGAGTCCACCGGGCTGCGGCAGATGCCGTGGGCCTACTGGGGCTGCACCCTCGACCGCTTCGGCGTCCGCTGGATGTTCAACTGCTACGAGCCGGCCCCGTAGCCGGGGCTCCCGACCGGGCGGACGGGGTGACCACGGGCGGCCTGGGGGTTGCGAGCGGGCGGCCGCCGGGCTAACATACAACTTGATGGTTGTAGATCAGCTTTCGGAGGACGAGGTCGACCGCCTGTTCCAGGCCCTGGCCGACCGTACCCGGCGCGACATCCTCGTGCGCACCGTCCACCAGGAGCACTCGGTGTCGGCGCTGGCCCGCCACTACCGGATGAGCTTCGCCGCCGTGCAGAAGCACGTGGCAGTGCTCGAACGGGCGGCCCTCGTCACCAAGCAGCGGCACGGCCGCGAGCAGCTCGTGCAGGCTAACCCGGCCACCGTGCGCCGGGTGGCCGCCCTCCTTGACGCCTACGAACAGCTCTGGATCCAACGGACCGACGCCATCGCCGGCATCCTGGCCGGCGAGGAAGGAGCATCGTCATGACCGTCGTGCGTACCGCCAAGGACGCCACCGCGCTCACCCTCACCGTGGTGGCCGACTTCCCGGCCACTCCGGCGCGGGTGTGGGACGTGTGGGAGGACCCGCGGAAGCTGGAGCGTTGGTGGGGGCCGCCGACGTTCCCGGCCACCTTCACCCGCCACGACTTCGTGGTGGGAGGGGAGTCCCGCTACTACATGACCGGCCCGGCCGGCGAGCAGCCGTACGGCTGGTGGCGGATCGAGGCCCTCGACCGACCGAACCGGATCGACTTCGCCAACGGCCTGGCCGGCGACGACGGCGAGCCGATGCCCGGGACGGAGCCGATGCCCAGCTTCGTCACCTTCGAGGCGGTCGAGGGGGGGACCCGGATGACGGCGGTGACCAGGTTCACCAGCGTGGAGCAGATGGCAACCATGCTGGACATGGGCATGGAGGAGGGCTTCTCGCTGGCCGTGGGCCAGATCGACGCCCTGCTGTCGCCGGCCGGGGTCTGACCGGCGCGGTGAGCGCCAGAGCCCCGGGGCGGCCGCCCACCGGCCGGGTCGGGCCCTCGCGGCGGGCTGGCGGTCCGCGGTCGCCGCCACCTGCCTGGCGTCGTCGGCCGGGATCACGGCAAAGCTGGCACAGCCGACCTGGCCGAGCACGACAGTCCGGGTGCCGGCGTGTTGCCCGGCGGCGCGTCCGGGGGCACCGGCGGCGGTGCCGGCGGTGGCGACGTAGACGCCGGGTACGGCGACGGCGGGGTGGCCGGTGGCGGCGGCAGCAACGGCAGCTCGGGCAGCGGGGGCAGGGGCGGCGACGCTACAACGACAGCGGACTACTACTACAACACGAGCGGCGGCGGGTCGGACTACTACGCCTCGACCGCCACCTCGCACTCAGTGGGCGTGTCCACCGGCGGGGCGTCGGTGACCTACTCGTTCACCGTCACCAAGGAGAACCCGGACGCCACCCTGGCGGTGACCGGGTCCCCGGCCATCAAGGGCCAGGAGACAGGCCTCACCTTCTACGTGTCGGTGACCGCCACCGGGGGACAGGCCCGCTGCAGTACGCCGTCACCACCGGCCACCTGCCCGACGGCCTGACGCTGATAACGGACGGGGACCTGACCGGCACGCCCACCGAGGCCGGGCACTTCACCGCCACCATCAAGGCCTCCGACACCGCCGGCACATCGACCGAGCAGAGCGTGACCCTCACCGTCCGCTTCCTGCAGGTCATCACCTTCACATCCACCCCGCCGGCCGCCGCCGCGGTGGGGGGCACCCCTACCAGGTGACCGTGCGGGGGGGCGCGTCGCCCGAGCCGGTGGTGCTCAGCATGGCCCCGTCGTCGGACGGGGTCTGCACAGTCACCGGCACCACCGTCGGTTTCACCGGTCGGGGGACCTGCACCATCGACGCCAACCAGACAGGTGATTCGACATACGTCCCGGCGCCGCAGGTCCAGCAGTCGGTGGTGGTGGGGGGCACCACCGCGCTCGACGCGTCCGACGATCCCTCGGTCGCCGGTGAGGCGGTGACCTATACCGCGGTGGTGAGTCCCGACGCCACCGGCACGTCGACACCGACCGGGACAGTCACCTTCACCCTCTCGGTGGCCCCCCCTGGCTCCGCCGGTGGGATCGTCGGCCTCGGACGGCGGCGCCTCACCGTCCGCCACCGGCACGGCCACCGCCGGCGTGGCCGGCTTCACAGCCACTGCCTCCGGCTACGGCTCCCTGACCGTGGCCACGTACCAGGGCGACCCCGTACCGGGCGCCATCTCGGGCGGCACCGGGGTGTTCTACGACGTGGCGGTGGCGGCGGGGAGCGCCTTCGGGTCGACGGACGTGGTGGCCTGCGATCTCAACGGCGGCAACTCCCTCCAGTGGTGGACGGGCACGGCGTGGGTGGCCTTCTCCGAGCAGTCCTTCGACCCGGCCACCGGGTGTGTCACGGCCACGGTAAGTGCCGCCACTTCTCCGACCCTCGGCCAGCTCGCCGGCACCGTGGTCGCTCCGGTGAAGGGGGTCACCGGCTACTGGGAGGTGGCCGCCGACGGCGGCGTGTTCGCCTTCGGCGACGCCGGCTACTACGGCTCCATGGGCGGCCAGCACCTCAACCAACCGGTGGTGGGCGCCGGCTGACCGGCACCGGCCGGGGTGCGATCGAACCGGTCCCGTCCAGGTCGATCCCGTAGCGGTCGGCCTCGGCCTGGATGGCAGCGGCGTAGCGCCCGAAGTCGTCGGGGCCGACCGGGAGCGGGTTGGGCACGAACAGGTTCACGCCAACGTCGAGCGTGGTGGTGCGGACCTCGGCCATCGGCACCGCCAGGACGGACAGGGTCGCCCCGAGATGGTTGAGCGGTCCGTTCACCGTCCGCCCCGCAGCGGCGGCGCGTCCAGCGCGCAGTGCATGGTCCGGCCCGGCGCCGCGGCGGACGAGACCGCCGGGGCTGGCCGGGCCGGGTTGCGGATGGTCAGCCCGGCCAGGATCCCCCCGGCGGCGCAGATGCCGGCGGCGATGAGCACGGCGGTGCGGAACCCGGCCGAGAACACCGCCGGGTGCAGGTAGGCGCTGCCGGTGATCCCGGCCAGCGCCGGCAGGGCGGCCACGGCGATCAGCCCGGCCGCCCGGGCCACGTCGTTGTTGACCGCCGAGGCGACCCCCGCCTCGTCGGCTGGCGCCGCGGCCAGCGCGGTCGACGTCAACGGGGCCACGTTGATGGCCAGCCCGGCGCCGAAGACCAGCACCGCCGGCAGGACCTCGGTGAGGTACGAGCCCGACGCGGTGATGCGGGTGAGCAGTACCAGCCCGGCGGCGATCACCAGCGGCCCGCAGGTCATCTGCAGGCGGGGGCCGATCCGGGCGGCCAGGGCGCCGGAGCGGGCGGAGAAGGCCAGCATGACGACGGTGACCGGCAGCAGCGCGGTGCCGGCCAGCAGGGGGCTGTAGCCAGCCACCTGCTCCAGCATGATGGGCAGCAGGAACAGCGCACCGCCCAGCGCGGCGTAGACCACGAAGGTGACGCCGTTGGCCGCCGAGAACTGGCGGGACCGGAACACGCCCAGGGGGAGCATCGGGTCGGGCGACCGCCGCTCGACCACCACGAACGCCGCCAGCAGGACCACCCCGGCGCCCAGGGTGCCCAGCGTCGCCACCGACGCCCAACCCTCCACCGGCCCCTCGATCAACCCGAAGGTCACCGCCACCAGCCCGGCGGTGAAGGCCGCCGCCCCCGGCACGTCGAGCCGCCCGGTGGCGGCGGGATTGCGGGACTCGGGGACGTGCCGGCCGGCGATGGCCGCCACAGCCACGGCCACGGGGAGGTTGATCACGAAGATCAGTCGCCACGACACGGCCGAGATGAGCCAGCCCCCGAGGAACGGCCCGGCGGCGGTGGCGATGCCGCCCAGCCCGGACCAGGCGCCGATGGCCTTCGAGCGGTCGTCCTGGGCGAAGCTGGCCTCCAGGATGGCCAGGCTGCCGGGGACCAGCAGCGCCGCCCCCACGCCCTGGACGGCGCGGGCCACCACCAGGGCAGCGGCCCCGGGCGCCAGGGCGCACCCCAGGGAGGCCACGGCGAACCAGACGGTCCCGACCCGGAACACCCGGCGCCGGCCGTAGCGGTCGCCGAGCCCGCCGCCGACCAGCAGGAACCCGGCCAGGGTCACCGTGTAGGCGTTGACCACCCACTGCAGCGCCCCCACCCCGACCCCGAAGTCGCGCCCGATAGCCGGCAGGGCGATGCCTACCACCGTGGCGTCGATGGCAGCCATCCCCGAGCCGAGAACGGTGGCGACCAGCACCCACCGGCCGGTGGGTGACCCGTAGCGGAGGGAGAGGGGAGCGTCCATGGCCGTGCGTCCCCTCCCCACCGTAGGCGCCCGACGGCCACCGTGCCCCGATACGTCGGAAGGGCGCCGCAGTGGCGCCCTTCCCACGATTGTGACTGACGCTCGCTCCCGAGGGGGGCGGGCACCCACCATCTTCGCGCCCCCGGGGCACGGGGCGTTAGGGCCGAACGTCACATTCGCCCGCCTCGTGCCGTCCCGGGACGCCGGTGGCTTGGGTGGGTCGCGGCAGCGGGTCGCGGCAGCGGGTCGCGGCACCGATGCGGGCCGTGGGCGGGTTTCCCTGTTGACACGGGCCTTTCGACCCTAGGCAGGCCCGGCTGGCGGGGGAGATGATCAGGGGGTCGGGCCGCGACGGCCGGGACCGTCCCGGCGGACGGCAGGAGAGTGCCCCGTGCTTGCCTACCAATACCCACTGCTCGACCTCTTCTGGTCGATGCTGTTCTTCTTCGGCTTCTTCCTCTGGATCTGGCTGCTGGTGGTGGTATTCACCGACATCTTCCGCAGCCCGGACCTGTCCGGCGTCGGCAAGACGGCGTGGTTCGTCTTCGTGCTGGTCGTCCCCCTGCTCGGGGTGCTGGCCTACCTCCTGGTCCGGGGGCACAAGATGGAGGAGCACGCCGCGCAGGCGGCCAAGCGCCAGGACGAGGCGATGCGGGCCTATGTGCAGCAGGTCGCCGGCGGCAACGGCTCCACCTCCGAGGAATTGGTCAAGCTGGCGGACCTCCGCGACCGTGGGATGCTGTCGGAGCAGGAGTTCGACGCCCAGAAGGCGAAGATCCTGAGCTGAGGCCGGCGAGCCCGGTGCCCGACCAGCCGACCCGTCCACCGGCGGATCGATCCGACAGGAGGAGATGCCATGCCCACCCGTGACCACGCACCGTTCGGATCGCCGTGTTGGGCAGATCTGTGGACCTCCGACGTGCCAGGGAGCCGCGCCTTCTACAGCGAGCTCTTCGGCTGGGAGGCCCAGGAGCCGAGCCCGGAGTTCGGCGGCTACTTCATGTTCACCCGTGACGGGGTGCCGGTGGCCGGCGGTATGGGGGACATGGGCGACATGGCGGCCAACGACACGTGGAAGATCTACCTCGACACCGACGACATCGCCGGGGTGGCGGACCGGGCGGCGGCGGCCGAGGCCCAGGTGCCGGTCCCGCCGAGCCCGGTGGCCGACCTGGGCACGCAGATGGTGATCGTCGACCCCGGCGGCGCTGCCGTGGGTGCCTGGCAGGCCGGCACCTTCCCCGGCTTCGCCGTGCTGGGGGAGCACGGCACGCCGAGCTGGTTCGAGTTGCACACCGGCCGCTACCAGGAGGCGGTGGGCTTCTACCGGTCGGTGTTCGGCTGGGAGACGGACACGATGAGCGACACGGCCGACTTCCGCTACACCACGGTGAAGAACCCCGAGGGCGGGGAGGAGATGGCCGGCATCCTGGACGCCGCCACCTTCCTGCCCGAGGGCGCGCCCGCCCGCTGGTACGTGTACTGGGAGGTGGACGACGTGGACCAGGTGGTGTCGCGGGTGAAGGCCCTCGGCGGTGCCGTGCTGCTGGACCCCCAGGACACCCCGTACGGCCGGATGGCCACCGTGGCCGATCCGGCGGGCGCCGAGCTGAAGCTGCGCACCGGGCCCCGCTGAGCCCCGTCGCCGGCGGGGGCTGGCCCTTCCAGGGCCGGGCCGGGCCCTGCCGTTCCAGGGCGTGGTAGACCGCTCGGGGTCGGTGAGATGCTGGCCCGGCGGCTTGCCGAGGCCCAGATCCAGGAGCCGGCGCTACGCTTTCCCGAGCGCAACGCACGGAGGTTGCGCCCTGAGCATGCCCACCGCGGTGGAGGGGTCGGACCGGAGGCGAGGTGAGCCCGGCTGGGGGTGGTTCTCGACGAACGTTCACCGACGAGGGGTACCAGAGCATCCTCGCCTGCCGCGACCAGCGCCGGCGCCAGCCCGACCCCGAGGACCGGCGGGTGTCGAGGGCATGGCTGGCGCTGTGGGGCGAGGCGGCGCTGGAAGCGCTGACCGCCCTGCACCTGGCCGAGCTGCGTACGCTGGCCGAGAGCGGCTCGCCCTTCCGGGTCCAGGCCGGCTCCTGACCGGGGGCGACCCGGGCCAGCTCGCCGGGCCGTCCGTCGGACGACCCGGGGCGCCGGTTCCGGTTGCTTCCCTGGGGTTGCAAACGATCGTTGGGGCGCTGGGGACACAGGCCGGCCGGTACGTTGGGCGCAGCGGGCGCCGGTCGGAGCTCGAGGATGGAGGGTCGGGAGGTGAGTCTGCTCGCTGACGTCATCTCGCCGGGCCACCGCGACCTGTGGGCACACTTCCCGGCAGAACGCCGGGAGGCCACGCTCGGCGCGATGTGGGACAACGGCCGGCCGGTGGCCGGGTGGCTGTCAGCGCGGGGCACAGCACCGGTGGCCATGCTCCTGTCGAACACGCTCTCCTGCACCACGGTGCTGCTGGGCGCGGTGGCGGCGGGCGCCAACCTCATCTCGATCCCGCCACCGCCGCGCGGGGCGGACTTGGGGCAGTACGCCACCTTCGTGGCCGGCACCTGCGCCCGGACCGGGGCCACGACGCTGGTGGTCGACGCCAGCTACCTGGCCAAGCTGCCTCCGCTGCCCGAGGTCACGTACTCGTCCTTCGACGAGGTCCTGCGGGCCCGGGGCAGGGGCCAGGCCCATCCCGAGCGGTTCGTGCTCACCCAGTTCACCTCGGGCAACGCCGGGGAGCCGCGGGGGGTCGTGCTCACCGGGGACCGCCTCCGGGCCAACGTGGAGGCCATCGTGGAATGGCTGTCGCCGGTCCCCGGCGACCGCACCTGCTCGTGGTTCCCCCTTTCCCACGAGATGGGGCTGGTGGGCATGTTCTTCGTCGCGCTGGCCGGCAGCGGGTCGCGGTGGGCCAACGGCGGGGACGTGGTGCTGCTCTCGCCTGAGATGTTCCGGCGCTGGCCGGCCAGCTGGCTGGAGGCATGCGCCGAGCACCGGGCCACGATCACCGGCAGCGCCCCTGGCTACGGGTTCGAGATGGCCATGCGCCACCGGCCTCGGCGCCCGCTCGACCTCTCGTCCGTGCGGGTGTTGGTGACCGGGGCCGAGCCGGTGCGGGCTGAGACGCTGACGGACTTCGCCGTAGCCTTCCACGGGACACGGCTGTCGACCCGGGCCATCTGCCCGGTCTACGGGCTGAGCGAGTGCGGGCTGCTCACCGCCGCCTCGCCCACAGAGGAATGGCGGGCGCTCTCCCTCGATCCGGCCGAGCTGGCCGAAGGGCGCCTGGTGGCCGACGACCAGGGCTGTGCCGTGGTGTCGTCGGGCCGACCGCTGCCCGGCTGCTCGGTGCGGGTGGCCGGGAGCGACGGGCTCGGCGAGATCGCCGCCCGGGGGCCGTCGGTGGCGGCCCGCTACGCCGACGGGACGCCGGTGGCCCAGGACGGCGGCCGCCTGGTCACCGGGGACCTGGGCTTCGTGGTCGACGGCGAGCTCTACGTGGTGGGGCGCCAGGACGACGTGTTCGCGGCCGGCGACCGCAAGGTCTACGCGGTGGATCTCGAGGTCACGGTGGGCAGCGTGCCGGGCGTGCGGCTCGGGCGGGTGGTGGCCGTCCCGGGGGAGAGCGGCGGGGTGTGCGTGGTGGCCGAGCACGACGAGACGGATCCACTGGCGCCCCGCGACGTCGAGACCATTGCCGATGCCGTCGGGGCGCGGCTACGGGCGCGGCTGGGCGCCGTCCCGCAGCAGGTGGTCCTGGTGTCGCGCGGCCGGCTGCCCCTCAGCCTGAGCGGGAAGGTCCGCCGGTTCGAAGTGCGGGCGGCCTTGCGCGACGGCCGCCTGGTCGACGCCGGCGCGGTGCCTGGCGCCGGAGGCCCGCCGGCCACCTGAGCCGGCCACCTGAGCCGGCCACTAGCGTCGCAGTCGAGGAGGCGCTGTGCCGACGTGGGACCCGCAGGATCCGAACCGGTTCGCCCAGGATCTGTTCACGCCGCTGCCCCGGCGCTACGACCGCTTGGCCGAGCTGCTCTCGATGGGCCAGAACGCCCGCTGGCGGCGGGCCGTGGTCGACCATGTGGTGGCAGCGCGCCCGGCGCTGGTGCTCGACGTGGCGACGGGCACGGCCGGGGTGGCCATCCAGGTGGCTGAGCGCTTGCCGGCCCGGGTGGTGGGGGCGGACCTCACCCCGGCCATGCTCCGGCACGGCGGCCAGTCGGTGGCCGATCGGTCGCTCGGCGAGCGCGTGCAGCTGGTGGCCGGCCGGGCCGAGCAGCTCCCGTTCGGTGACGCCACCTTCGACGCCCTCACCTTCACCTACCTGCTGCGCTACGTGGCGGACCCGGGGGCCACGCTGACCGAGCTGGCCCGGGTGGTCAAGCCGGGCGGGGCCGTGGCCAGCCTCGACTTCCTCGTCCCCGGGCCGCCGTTCTGGCGGTGCGCCTGGTGGGCCTACACCCGCCTGGTGCTGCCCGCCGCCGGCGAGCTCACCGGTGGGCGCCACTGGTACGGGGTGGGGCGCTTCCTCGGGCCGAACATCTCGGCCCACTACCGCCGGTACCCGGTGGCGACCATCGAGCGGCTCTGGGGCGAGGCCGGCTTCGAGGACGTGGGCGTGCGCCGGATGAGCCTGGGCGGCGGGCTGGTGATGTGGGGCCGGCGCGCCGGTGGCTGACCCGCCCGGGGACGACCCACCGGTGGTCGGCCCGCCGGTGGCGGAGGGCGGCGGCCAGCCGGGCGGGCGGCGCCCTGCCTTCTACGCCGCCCGGCCCGGTGGGTGGCGCGACTGGTGGACCCTGCTGCATCCCCCCTACACCGCCTGGCACCTGGCCTACGTGGTCATCGGGGCCTGCCTGGCCCCCACCGTCGACGTGACGGTGCTGGTCGCCACCGTGCTGGCCTTCTTCGGCGCTGTGGGGCTGGCCGCCCACGCTCTCGACGAGCTCCACGGGCGGCCGCTCCGGACCCACCTGCCCCCGTCGGCGCTGGTGGCCGCGGCCGGGGTGGGGCTGGGCGGCGCAGTGGCCCTCGGCATCGCCGGGATCGTGCTGCGGGGCTGGCCTATCGTGCCGTTCCTGGTCCTCGGCCCGCTCCTGGTGGTGGTCTACGACTTCGAGCTGTTCGGCGGGGCCATCCACAACACCGCCGGCTTCGCCGCCAGCTGGGGCGCCTTCCCGGTGCTCACCGCCTACGTGGCCCAGGCCGGTTCGGTCTCGTGGGCCGCGGCCGCCGCGGCGGCCGCGGCGTTGGCGCTTTCGGCGGCCCAGCGGGCCCTCAGCACCCCCGCCCGGATGCTGCGCCGCCGCGCCGAGGGGGTGGCGGGCACGGTCTCGCTGCAGGACGGGACGGCGGTCCCACTCGGCACCGGGGTGTTGCTGGCGCCCCTGGAACGGGCGCTGCGGGCCATGGCCGCCGGGGTGGTGCTGCTCGCCGTGGCGCTGGCCCTGTCCCGCCTGGTGGGGTAGTGATCACTGCTTGTCGCCGCGGACGGAATATGAAATCGGCCGGAAAGGTTTGACCGCTCACCGTCGTATCAAGGGTCGACAACTTCCCTGCAACCTCTTCGCTACCACCGCTCGTCACGTGGTGGTTTCGGGGTGCCCGACGCTGTTGAATAGAGCGATGGGACCTGGTGGGGAACGGCCGGCCGGTGTTGTGGGGGCGGTCCGTGACCAGGAGGGGAACGCAGCTCCGCCCCGGCGGCGGGGTGCGCCGAGAGCACTGGAGGGGCTCCGGATGCGGCAGATGAAGGCAGCAATACGATTCACGGTGAACGTCGTGGAGGAGAACGGGCATTACTGGGCCGAGGTGGCCGAGATGCCCGGATGTTTCGTGTCGGGACGGTCGGAGGAGGAGATCCGTGGGCTCCTCCCCGAGGCGATGCTGTGCCAGCTCCCGGTGGGCGACGCCGAGGTCACCGTGGGGGAGGCCGAGGGGCGCGACCTGGCGGCCGTCGGCGCCTCCCCCGGTACCGGGCGGGTGGTCGCCGGGCACCCGACCCGGGGTGCCGCCGTCGCGCCGTCCGTGGCCCGCCGGGTCGTCGACCACCCGTCGCGACCGGCCCGCGGTGACGCCGGTCGTTGCGTGCCGGCCACCGGGCCGGGCGACACCGGTGCCGGGGTGGCCGGGCAGGTGGTGCCGATCGGCGGCCGACGCCGCCCCCGCCGCTAGGCGGTCGACCCCCCGCCGGCACCGGGTCGGCGTCAGGACGCCCGGCCGCGGCGCAACGCACTGGATCGACCGCTCCTGGGCTCCCGGGCACCGGAGCGGCGGACCGCCATGCCGGTCGCTCCCACTACGGTGGCGGCATCATGCGCCGTGCTGGATGGGCGCCGGGCCTGACGGCCTACCGCCCGCTTGCCCGCGTCGTCGGCCCGGCGGCCCACGCCCCC
>JASHWO010000109.1 GCA_030044045.1 Acidimicrobiales bacterium | reverse complement strand
GTGGCCTTCACCTCGGCCACTGCCGTCCGGCGGTTCGTGCCGCTCCTCCGCGACGGCCGGGACCTGGCCGGCGTGGGCCTGGCCGCGGTGGGCGGGCCCACGGCGGCCGCCCTGGCCGAGCACCACCTGGTGGCCGACCTGGTGGTACCCGGCGCCCGCAGCAGCGCCCCGGCCCCCGCTGGTGGCGGCGACGTTTCCGCGGAAACGTCCGGCGACCCGGTCGGCACGGCCGGGGCCCTGGCCGTGGCCTTCCCCGACCCGCCCCCGGCCGGCCGGGTGCTCTTCCCCTGTGCCGCGGTGTCCCGACCCGATCTGTCGGACCATCTGCGGGCGAAAGGCTGGGCCGTGGACCAGGTGGTGGCGTACCGCACCGTGCCCGCAGCGGCCCCGCCGCCGCCGGTGGTGGCCGAGCTGGCCGGGGCCCGAGTGGTGACCTTCGCCGCTCCGTCGGCGGTGACCGCCTACCTGGCCCTGCGGGACGGCGACGGCCAGCCCCTGCCGGTCCCGCCGGTGGTGGCCTGCATCGGGCCGGTCACCGCGGCTGCCGCCCGCCGGGCCGGCCTGGAGGTGGCGGTCGTCTCCGGGGAGCCGTCGGGCGCGGCACTGGCCGCCGCGGTCGCCGCCCACCTGGGGACCGGCTCGTAGGCTGGGGCGGTGGGTTTCCCCGAGCGCCGTCCCCGCCGCCTGCGCCGCACCCCGGCCCTGCGCCGCCTGGTGGCCGAGACGCGCTGCTCGGTGGACGACCTGGTGGCTCCCCTCTTCGTCCGGGAGGGCATCGACGGGCCGGTGCCCATCGCCTCCCTGCCCGGCCAGGTGCAGCACACCGTGGGCTCGCTGGTGGCCGAGGCCAAGCGGCTGGCCTCGCTGGGGGTGCCCGGGCTGGTGCTGTTCGGGGTGCCGGCGCGCAAGGACCCGACTGGCTCCGGCGCCTGGGACCCGGACGGCATCGTGCAGCGGGCCCTGGCTGAGCTGCGGGCCGCGCTCGGCGACGAGCTGGCGCTCATGGCCGACCTCTGCCTGGACGAGTACACCGACCACGGGCACTGCGGGGTGCTGGCCGCCGACGGCACGGTCGACAACGACGCCACCCTCGACTGTTACGGGCGGGTGGCGCTGGCCCAGGCGGCGGCCGGGGCCCACGTGGTGGCCCCCAGCGGGATGATGGACGGGCAGGTGGGGGCCATCCGCCGGGCCCTGGACGACGGCGGGTTCGAGCCGGTGGCGATCCTGGCCTACGCGGCCAAGTACGCCTCCGCCCTCTACGGCCCCTTCCGCGATGCCGTCGACGTAGCCATCGCCGGCGGGGGCGACCGCCGCGGCTACCAGCAGGACCCGGCCAACCGGCGGGAGGCGCTGGCCGAGGTGGCCCTGGACGTGGCCGAGGGGGCGGACATGGTGATGGTCAAGCCGGCCCTGCCCTACCTGGACGTGGTGGCCGACGTGCGCCGGGCGGTGGACGTGCCGGTCGCCGCCTACCACGTGAGCGGGGAGTACGCCATGGTGAAGGCCGCCGCCGAGCGCGGGTGGCTCGACGGGGCGGCGGTGGCCCTGGAGCAGGTCACCGCGGTGAAGCGGGCCGGCGCCGACGTCGTGCTCACCTACTTCGCCGCCGAGCTGGCCGAGGCTCTCGGTGGCTGAGGCCGGCAATACCACGACCGGCGTGGGGCAGGGGCCCCACGCCTCGGAGGAGCCTGGGTTGGGGTGCCCGGGCGGGGAATTGAACGCTGAGTGGTTCGCCCGGGCGGGGC
The DNA here is from genome assembly GCA_030044045.1 of Acidimicrobiales bacterium. The sequence continues at coordinate 9,201 of JASHWO010000109.1, read as the reverse complement.
GGGTCATCCCGGGCGGGGTGGACTCGCCGGTGCGCTCCTTCGCCTCGGTGGGCGGCGTGCCCTTCACCGCGGTGCGGGGCGAGGGGCCCTGGGTCCACGACGTGGAGGGCCGGCGGTACCTGGACCTGGTCCAGTCCTACGGCGCGGTGCTGCTGGGCCACGCCCACCCGGTGGTGGCCGAGGCGGTGCGCCGGGCGGCGGCGGACGGCACCACCTTCGGCATGCCCACCCCGGGCGAGGTGCTGCTGGCCGAGGCCATCTGCGAGCGGGTCCCCAGCACCGAGCAGGTGCGGCTGGTGTCGTCGGGGACCGAGGCGGCGATGAGCGCGGTGCGGGTGGCCCGCGGGGCCACCGGGCGTGATCGGGTGGTCAAGTTCGACGGCTGCTACCACGGGCACTCCGACGGGCTGCTGGCCGGCGGGGGCAGCGGCGTGGCCACCCTCGGGCTCCCGGGCTCGGCCGGCGTGCCGGTCACTGCGGTGGCCGACACCCTGGTGGTGCCCTACAACGTGGTGCCCGAGCTCGACGCCTCGGTGGCCTGCGTCATCGTGGAGCCGGTGGCCGCCAACATGGGCCTGGTGCCGCCGGCCGACGGGTTCCTGGCCGGGTTGCGGGCGGCCTGCGACGCCGCCGGGGCGTTGCTGGTGTTCGACGAGGTGATCTCCGGCTTCCGGCTGGGGGAGGGTGGGGCCACCGCCCGCTACGGGGTGACCCCCGACCTGTGGTGCTTCGGCAAGGTGATCGGCGGCGGGCTGCCGGTGGGGGCGTTCGGCGGGCGGGCCGAGCTGCTGTCGGTACTGGCCCCGGGCGGGCCCGTCTACCAGGCGGGGACCCTCTCGGGGAACCCGCTGGCCACCGCGGCCGGCCTGGCCGTGCTCTCCCACGTGTCGCCGGCCGACTACGACGACCTGGCCAACCGGGCGGCGGTCTTCGCCGGGACCCTGGCCGACGCCGTCACCCAGGGCGGCCTGCCGGCGGTGGCCCCATCAGTGGGCCCGCTGGTGGGGCTCTTCGTCGGGCCGCCCGGCGCCGTGGTGGAACCGCCCACCGACTACGTGTCGGCCGCCGCCCTGGCCGGGAACGGGATCTACCCCCGGCTGTTCCACGCGCTTTTGCGGCGGGGGGTGGCTCTGGCGCCGGGGCCCTACGAGGCGTTGTTCCCGGGGCTGGCCCACACCGAGCGCGAGCTGTCGCTGGCCGTGGACGCGGCCGGGGAGGCGGCCGCCGAGGTGGCGTCATCGCTGGCCGCCGAGCCGGCGGGCTGATCCGCCCGCACGTGTCCCCACCCCGCCATCCGGTTCGCCCGGCAGGTGGGGAAACTGTACGGGGTACGGTCTCGGTGCGCGGCCACGCCCCCCGGAGTGGGAGCCTGTACATCTGGGCAGCTCCGAGTTAGAATTTCCTGGTCACAAGGCCGCCATGTCACAGTGCTGAAAGAATCGCTCAGGGGAGGGGCGTCTCGGTAGGCTGCGCCGCATGTGGGAATATGTTCCAGCAGGGACGCAGCTCGAACTGCTTTTGGACTTGATCAAGAACCTTGATGGGAGCGTTGAGAACTTCAGTGCACATGAGCAGGACGACTGGTACAAGATATGGAATCCAGAGGGGAATGAGTTCCACTATTTCCGTGCCAGTGTGGAGTTGGACGCCGGTTGCAAAGGGCTTATAGGTCGGCTGAGAAATATGAAAGGAGTGAAGGAATGCCTACCGCCCACGCTATGAAGTTTGCATGCTCTCTCTTCTTTCGCGACGCCTGGAAGGCGACCCCTGAGGAAATTGACCAGCTCGTCCAGAAGATGATTGTTTCCTTTGCTGAGGACGGAGTGACCGGCCTCAGTTTTTACGGAGACATCGTCGAGGGAACCTTGGATGTGCGGTTTGACGCGCCCTTGTCCAGCGAGGGAGACACGCTCGTTTGTGTCAACCTCGTCGTGAAAGCGTTGAATGCTGGCAGTGTCGAGGCCCCTGGGTGGCCTAGCAGTGAGGTGATCAATCACGCCATCGCCTCCATGTCTGTGCGGGAGTGTGGCTTCGCCGCTTAGTGGTTGGCGTCGACCAGGCGGGCGACCGCCTCCATGGCCCGGAAGGCGACCTCGGCCGGGCCCTGGACGTCGGGCCGCATGAGGTTGGCCATGATGCGCAGGAGCTGGCTCATCAGCAGATCCGAACGGAGGCCACCGCCGACGCAGGCCCGCATCACTCGCGGGTCGCTGATCAGGCGGACGAAGGCCCGGGCCACCCGGTAGTAGGAGCCGTAGGCGGCGGCCAGGCGGTCCTCGTAGGCCAGCAGCGCCGCCGGGCCCCCGCCGGCCAGGGCCTCGCCCACGTGGGCGGCGGCCATCCGTCCGGTCTCGTAGGCGTAGGCGATCCCCTCCCCGTTGAAGGGGTTGATCGAGCCGCCGGCGTCGCCCACCACCACCACGTTCGGCCCGGCGTGGGGGCCGACGGCCAGGCCCATGGGCAGCTTGCCGCCGGTGGCCGGCCCGCAGGCGGCCTCCAGGGAGAGCCCCCAGCTCGCCGGGGCGTAGGCCACGAAGGCGTCCATCAGCCGGGTGGTGTTGACCCCCTTCCACCGGCGGTCGGTGGAGAGCAGGCCCACCCCCACGTTCACCCGGCCGTCTCCCAAAGGGAAGATCCAGCCGTAGCCGGGCACCACGTTCCCGTCGGCGTCGCGGATGTCGAGGTGGGACTCGATGTAGGGGTCGTCGTGGCGGGACGAGCGGTAGTAGCCCCGCAGGGCCATGCCCAGCGGGTGCTCCCGCTGGCGGGTGATGCCCAGGGCCCGGCCGAACCGGGAGTTGGACCCGTCGGCCACCACCACGTAGCGGGCCCGGATCTCCCGGGTCTCGCCGGCGCCGCGGTCGAGGGCCGCCGCGCCGAGGCAGTACGGAAGGGGGCGGCCGCCCGCTGCACCGCCGGCCGTCTCCGGCGTGCCGTCATCGGCGACCAGGGGCCGCACCGCCTCGGTGCCCTGCCAGATCGTGGCCCCGGCCTTGGCCGCCCGTTCGGCCACCAGGCCGTCGAGATCGTGGCGGGTGATGGTGTACCCGTAGGAGGGGAAGGCGGGGTGCTCGGGCCAGGGCAGCTCCACCACCTGCCCGAAGCCGTGCGCCCGGAGCCCCGTGTAGCGGTGGGATCCGGCCAGCGCCCCCTCCAGGCCCATGTCGGCGAGCTGGCGCACGGCCCGGGGGGTGAGCCCGTCGCCGCAGGTCTTGGCCCGGGGGAAGCGCTTCTTCTCCACCACCGCCACGTCCCACCCGGCGTCGGCCAGCCAGTAGGCGCAGGCCGAGCCGCCGGGGCCTCCTCCCACCACCAGCACGTCGTGGACGTGGTCGTCGGACATCCCCCGATGGTACGTCGCCGGCCGGTCACCGAGTCCCCGGCGAGCCCGTCGGCGGTGTCCCCCGGCGGGGCCTCGCGGCGAATGTGCCTGGGGAAAGGGTGCCGTGGTAGAACGGCGCGGCAGTGGACCAGTACCTTCCGATCTTCCTCCTCGTCGTGCTGGGCGCGGTCTTCGTGGGCGCCTCGCTGGTGGCCTCGGCGCTGCTGGCGCCGCGGAAGAAGCCCACCGCGTCCAAGAACGCCCCCTACGAGTGCGGGATCGTGCCCGACCGCGAGCCCCCGCAGCGCTTCCCGGTCCGCTTCTACCTGGTGGCCATGATCTTCATCATCTTCGACATCGAGGTGGTGTTCCTCTACCCCTGGGCCGTCGACTTCCGGCAGCTCGGGGGGTTCGGCCTGGTCGAGGTACTGGTTTTCGCCGTGGTGGTCTTCGTGGCCTTCCTCTACCTGGTCAGCAACGGCGCGCTGCGGTGGGGCCCCGTCCGGCGGCTCCAGCGGGCCATGCCGTCCCGCACGTCGGAGTCCACCATCACCCGGATCACCGCGCGGCCGGAGCCGCAGCCCGAGCCGGAGCCGGAGTCGCCGGGCCGGGCGGCGTAGGGGAGGCCGGGGCGTGGGCCTGGAAGACCTCCAGCACAACTTCCTCACCGGCCGGATCGAGGACCTCGTCAAGTGGGCCCGCCGGAACAGCGTGTGGCCGGCCACCTTCGGCCTGGCCTGCTGCGCCATCGAGATGATGTCGGTGGGCGCCGCCGACTACGACATCAGCCGGCTGGGCATGGAGGTATTCCGGGCCTCCCCCCGCCAGGCCGACCTCATGATCGTGGCGGGCCGGGTCTCGCAGAAGATGGCGCCGGTGCTGCGCCAGGTCTACGACCAGATGATGGAGCCCAAGTGGGTGATCTCCATGGGCGTGTGCGCCTCCACCGGCGGCATGTTCAACAATTACGCCATCGTCCAGGGGGTCGACCAGATCGTCCCGGTGGACGTCTACGCCCCCGGCTGCCCGCCGTCCCCCGAGACGCTGCTGCATGCCATCCTCACCCTGCACGAGAAGATCCGCACCGGCGCCATCACCCGCCGGCCGGCCCGGGCCGCCGCCGTGGCCGCCACGTCCGAGCGCACCACCGGGTTCGTGCCCGAGGTGCCCGACGCCGTCCGGGTGGCCACGCCGCGATGAGTGTGCTGGATGGGGCCGCGCTGCTGCCCGACGTGCCGCGGGCTGCCGGGCGTCACACCGACGAGGTGGCCTTCCCGCCCCGCCGGCGCTACCACGAGCTGGTGGCCGCCTACCGCCAGGCCGGCTTCGAGATGTGCGTCGACGTGTGCGGCGTGGACTTCCTCACCCACCCCGGCCGGGATCTGCCGGAGGGCGTGGTCCCCGAGCGGTTCGAGGTGGTGGTCAACCTGCTCTCCCTCTCGGCCAAGCGCCGGGTGCGGGTGCGGGTGCAGGTGCCCGAGCAGGACCCGGTGGTGGACTCGCTGTTCGACCTCTACCCCGGGACCGAGGCCATGGAGCGCGAGGTCTACGACCTGATGGGCATCGCCTTCGCCGGCCACCCCGACCTGACCCGCATCCTCATGCCCGACGACTGGGAGGGCCACCCCTTGCGAAAGGACTACGGGGTGGGCCGGGTGCCGGTGCAGTTCAAGGACGCCCCGGGGCCCCGATGAGCGACGAGCAGCACGGGGGAGGCGGCGGCGGGGTGCGCACGGCGGCCCGGGTGGCCGAGACGGCCGAGGGGACCCAGGAGCTGGCGCTCCGTTCGGCCACCGGGGCCGACCAGCTCCGGCGTGAGGTCGGCGCCGTGCTGCGCCTGCCCGAGGGCCCGGTGCTCGACCCGGGGGACATCGACGTCGAGCGCCGCGACGACGAGACCATGATCGTCAACATGGGCCCCCAGCACCCGTCGACCCACGGGGTGCTCCGGCTCATGCTGGAGCTGGACGGCGAGACGGTGCTGCGCACCAAGCCGATCGTGGGCTACCTCCACACTGGCATGGAGAAGACCGGCGAGGAGCTCACCTACGTGCAGGGGGCGACCAACGTCACCCGCATGGACTACCTCTCCCCGCTCAGCAACGAGCTGGTGTTCTCGCTGGCCACCGAAGCCCTGCTGGACGTGGCGCTACCGCCCCGGGCGGTGTGGATCCGCATGCTCATGGCCGAGCTGCAGCGGATCTCCTCGCACCTCATGTGGATGGCCACCAACGGGATGGACCTGGGATCCACCTCGATGATGATCTACGGCTTCCGCGAGCGGGAGATGGTCCTCACCTTCTTCGAGAAGACCACCGGGTTGCGGATGAACCACAACTACATCCGCCCCGGCGGGGTGGCCGCCGACCTCCCCGACGGCTGGGAGGACGACGTCGAGGTGATCTGCGAGACCGTCCTCCAGCGCACCTACGAGTACGACGAGCTGCTGACCGGCCAGCCCATCTTCCGGGAGCGCACTGAGGGGGTGGGGAGCCTGACCGCCGAGCAGGCCCTGGCCCTTTCGACCACCGGGCCCATCCTGCGCTCCACCGGGGTGCCCTGGGACCTGCGCCGGGCCATGCCCTACCTCGCCTACGACCAGCTCGACTTCGACGTCATCGTGGGCACCTACGGCGACAACTTCGACCGCTACTCCATCCGGCTCAACGAGATCCGGGAGTCCGTCCGCCTCGTCCGCCAGATCGCCGAGCGGATGCCGCTGGGCGACTACCGGGTGCAGGACCGCAAGGTCACCCCGCCGCCCCGGGCTCGCATCGACGAGTCGATGGAGGCCCTCATCCACCACTTCAAGGTGTTCACCGAGGGGTTCCGGGTGCCCGAGGGCGAGGTGTACGTGGCCATCGAGTCGCCCCGGGGCGAGCTCGGCTGCTACCTGGTGTCCGACGGCACGTCCAAGCCGTACCGCATGCACATCCGGGGGCCGAGCTTCGTGAACCTGCAGACCGTGCCGGTGCTGCTGCGCGGCGGCCTCATCGCCGACGCGGTGGCCGTCATCTCGTCGGTCGACCCGGTGATGGGGGAGGTGGACCGCTGATGAGCGAGCCCGCGCCCCACCTGCGTCCCGACGTCCGGGCCCGGGCCGAGGAGCTGGTGGCCCTCTACCCCGAGCGCCGGTCGGCCCTCGTCCCCCTCTGCCACCTGGCCCAGGAACAGGACGGCTGGCTCCGGCCCGAGGCCATGGTGGAGATCGCCGAGCTGGTGGGCGTGACCCCGGCCGAGGTGCGGGGCACGGCCACCTTCTACGACATGCTGCACACCGAGCCGGTGGGCACCCACGTGATCTCGGTCTGCACCAACATCGCCTGCCTGCTGGGCGGGGCGCTCGAGCTGCTCGAGCACGCCGAGGAACGCCTGGGGGTGCGGGCCGGCGGCACCACCGCCGACGGCACGGTGACGCTGGAGGAGGCCGAGTGCCTGGCTGGTTGCGACCGGGTGCCCTGCGTGCAGGTGAACCACCGCTACGTGGGCGGCCACACCCCCGAGTCCTTCGACCGGCTGGTGGACGACCTGCGGGCCGGCAGGCTGGCCGACACCATCCCCCCGCACGGGACCCTGGTGCGGGTGCGCCGGTCGGTGGGGCTCCAGGCCCGCCGTGGGGGTGCCGGCTGATGGCCGTGACCGAGGCCCCCCGCATCGTCACCTCGCGCCTGGACCACGAGGACTCGTACACCCTTGCTCGGTACCTGGCCACCGGCGGGTACGAGGGTCTGCGGAAGGCGCTTACCATGACGCCCGAGGCGGTGGCCGCCGAAGTCGACGCGGCGAGCCTCCTGGGGCGCGGCGGCGCCGGCTTCCCCGCCGGCCGGAAGTGGTCGATGCTGCGCAAGGACCCGGTCACCTACCTGGTGGTCAACGGGGACGAGAGCGAGCCGGCCACCTTCAAGGACCACCTGTTGGTCGAGCGCGACCCCCACCAACTGGTCGAGGGGGTGCTGATCGCTGCCTACGCCCTGCAGGTGAGCCAGGCCTTCATCTACCTGCGGGGCGAGTTCGCCCTGGGCCTGGAGCGGGTGCAGCAGGCCCTGAACGAGGCCTACGCCCACGGGGCGGCCGGTGCCGACATCTTCGGCTCCGGGTTCTCGGTGGACCTGGTGGTCCACCCCGGCGCCGGCGCCTACATCTGCGGCGAGGAGACGGCGCTGCTGGAGTCGCTGGAGGGCAAGCGCGGGTTCCCCCGTATCAAGCCCCCCTTCTTCCCCGCCGCCATCGGCCTCTACGGCCAGCCCACCGTGGTCAACAACGTCGAGACCATGTCCAACCTCCCGTGGATCGTCCTCCACGGGGGGGCGGCCTTCGCCGCCCTGGGTGGCGGTCGGTCGGCCGGCACCCGGCTGTTCGCCCTCTCCGGCCACGTGCAGCGCCCGGGCACCTACGAGGTAGAGATGGTCAAGACCACCTTCCGCGACCTGATCTACGCCCCGGTGTACGGCGGCGGCGTGCCCGGCGGCCGCGCCGTCAAGGCCATCATCCCCGGCGGCGTGTCCGCCCCCTGGTTCGGCCCGGACCGGCTCGACCTGCCCCTCGGCCAGGACGAGGTGGGGGAGGCCGGGTCCATGCTGGGCTCAGGGGCCATCACCGTGATGGACTCCTCCACCTGCATGGTGCGGGCGGCCTGGCGCATCACCAAGTTCTTCGCCCGGGAGTCCTGCGGCCAGTGCACGCCCTGCCGGGAGGGCTCGGGTTGGCTGGAGCGGGTGCTGCACCGCATCGAGCGAGGCGGCGGGCGCGAGGAGGACCTCGACCTGCTGCTGGACGTGAGCGACAATATCTCGCCTGGGCTGCAGTGGCCGCCCCAGCAGACCACCATCTGCGTGCTGGGGCCGTCGATCCCGTCCTCGATCCACTCGGCCATCGAGATGTTCCGGGACGAGTTCCTGCTGCACGTGAAGGAAGGCGGGTGCCCCTATGGCTGAGGCCCCTCTGGCTGGGCCCCCTGAAGCCGGGGCCCCTATGACCGGGCCCGGCGTCTCCTTCACCCTCGACGGCCGCCCGGTGACCGCCCGCCCGGGCGAGCTGCTGATCAGCGCGGCCGAGCGGGCCGGCACCTACATCCCCCGCTTCTGCTACCACCCGCGCATGGCGCCGGTCGGCATGTGCCGGATGTGCCTGGTCGAGGTCAGCGGCCCCCGGGGCGCCACCCTCCAGCCGGCCTGCTTCGTGACCGCCGGCGAGGGCATGGAGGTGGTGACCACCTCCGACAAGGTGAAGAAGGCCCAGGACGGGGTGCTCGAGCTCCTCCTGGTCAACCATCCCCTGGACTGCCCGGTCTGCGACAAGGGCGGCGAGTGCCCGCTGCAGGACCAGACCCTGGCCTACGGCCCGGGCGAGAGCCGGTTCGTGGAGGAGAAGCGCCACTTCGAGAAGCCCATCGCCATCTCCGACCTGGTGCTGCTGGACCGGGAGCGCTGCATCCAGTGCGCCCGCTGCACCCGCTTCGCCGAGGAGGTGGCCGGCGAGGCCCAGATCGACTTCGCCGGCCGGGGCGAGCGGGTGGAGGTGGCCACCTTCCCGGACCAGCCGTTCTCCTCCTACTTCAGCGGCAACACCGTCCAGATCTGCCCGGTGGGCGCCCTCACGGCCACGCCGTACCGGTTCACCGCCCGGCCGTGGGACCTGGAGCAGGTGGAGTCGACCTGCACCACGTGCTCGCTGGGCTGCCGGGTGGCGGTGCAGTCGTCGGCCAACCGGCTGACCCGGCTGCTGGGGATCGACAGCGACCCGGTGAACCAGGGCTGGCTGTGCGACAAGGGGCGGTTCGTCTTCGAGTCGGTCAACGGCGACGAGACGGGTGGCACCCGGATCACCGAGCCCATGGTGCGCAAGGACGGCGAGCTGGTCCCGGTGAGCTGGAGCGAGGC
>JASHWO010000108.1 GCA_030044045.1 Acidimicrobiales bacterium | reverse complement strand
GCCTGGGCCGCGGCCTCGCTCTTGGCCGCGGCGGCGGCGGCCGCCTCCTGCTGGGCCTTGGCCTGGGCCGCCGCGGCCACCTCCTGGCCCAGGGTCCCCTGCGCCTGCTGGAGGGTGGCCTCGGCGGCGGCGGTGGCATTGGCGTTGGCCTGCTGCAGGGCCTTGGCCTGGGCCGCCGCCGCCTGCGCCTGCTGCTCCTGCGACCGCTGGTTGGTCTGGGTGCTGGCCAGCTTCTGCTGCTGGCCCTGGAGCGCGGCGGCGGCGGCGGTGACGTTGCCCACCGCCGTGTCCTCGTACTCCGTGCGGGCGCCGACGCTGTTGTTGCCGCTGGAGAACACGGTGGAGATGTCCGATCCGGTGGTGCCCAGCATGTAGGCGCGGATCGCGTCCTTGGCCAGGCGGGCCCGGTCGACGGTGATCCGGGCCCGGGTGGCCTGGAGCGAGGCGGCGGTGGCCGCCAGCTCGGCCTGGACCGTCTGGACCTGCTGCTCGGCGGCGTCGTACTGCTGGCTGAGGGCCGCCGTCTGCTGTTGCTGCTGGGCGATGGTGGCCTCGAGGCTCGACACCTGGGCCTGGGTGGCGTTGACCTGCGCCTGGGCTGCTGTGGCGGGTGTGGCTGTGGCGGCGCCGGCCGGGCCGGCGAGCGCCGGGAGCCCGGTGGCCGCCAAGAGGAGGGCCACCACGCCGACCACGAGCGCGCCCGACACGCCGTGGCCGTGAACCCGACACTTCACGTCAGCCACTTTGGCCACACTACCCCCTCGGCCCACGCGTTCCAAGGGTTGCGGCCGTTCCTTCCGGTGGTGCCACCGGGTGCTACCGGTTGCTTCCCAGCACCGGTGGGGCGCCCCCGCGGGGCTCGGGACCGGGTGGTTGCCGTTGACCCCGCGCCGGGGCGTCCATAGGGTGCCGGGTGTGGACGGGGTGCTCGAGATCTCGGGCGGGCGCATCCGGGGACGCGAGCGCTCGGGCGTGTGGGCGTTCTCCGGGGTGCCCTACGCCCGGGCGCCGGTGGGGCCGCTCCGCTGGCGGCCGCCGCAGCCGCCGGCGCCCTGGCGCGGCGTGCGCGACGCCGTCGAGTTCGGGCCGGTGGCCCCGCAGCCGCGGGCGCTGGCCGGGGTGGCCGTGCCGGGGGACCCCGCCGAGGAGTCCGAGGACTGCCTCACCCTGAACGTGTGGACGCCGTCGCCCGACGGGGCCCGCCGGCCGGTGATGGTGTGGATCCACGGCGGCGGCTTCACCTCGGGCACCGGAGCCGGGCTCCTCTCCCGCGGCGGTGACCTGGCCCGCCACGGGGACGTGGTGGTGGTGACGGTCAACTACCGGCTGGGCGCCCTCGGGTACCTGGCCCACCCGTCGCTGGCCGGCGGCCCGGGACCCGACGGCACGGCCGGGAACTGGGGGTTGCGGGACCAGGTGGCGGCGCTGCGTTGGGTGCACGACCACATCGCCGCCTTCGGAGGCGATCCGGGGAACGTGACCGTGTTCGGCGAGTCGGCGGGCGGCATGAGCGTGTCGGCGCTGCTCGGGGTGCCCGCCGCTCGCGGGCTCTTCCACCGGGCCATCGTCCAGAGCGGCCCGCCGTACACGCACACCCCGGCCCGGGCCCGGCGAGCGGCGGAGGATCTGGTCCGGGAGCTGGGCCTGGTGGCCCCCACCCGCGAGGTGCTGGAGGGCGTGCCGGCCGCCGACCTGGTGGCGGCCACCAGGGCGTTGCGCGACCGGCTCCCGCCCCCGGGGGAGCTGCCCCTGCCGCTCCTGCCGGTGGTGGACGGCGCGGTGCTGCCGCGCCGGCCGGAGGAGGCGGTGGCCGCCGGGGCCGTGGCGGACGTGCCGCTGCTGCTGGGCACGAACCGCGACGAGCTCTCGTTCTTCGCCTTCGGTGATCCACGGATGGCCGGGATGGACGACGAGGCCCTGGCCCGCTGGATGGCCCGGGCCGCGCCCCACGTGCCGCCGGGCGAGGTGGTCGAGCGCTACCGGGCGGCCCGGGTGGCCCGCGGCGAGCCGGTGGCGCCCTTCGACCTGTGGGTGTCGGCCGGCAGCGACCTCGTGTTCCGCTGGCCCACCCTGGCCCTGGCCGCCGCCCAGCGCACCCACCAGCCCCGCACCTACGTGTACCTGTTCGCGTGGGAGACCCCGGCCTTTGGCGGGACCATGGGTTCCTGCCACGGCCTGGAGATCCCGTTCGTGTTCGGCTCGGTGCGCCGGCCGGTGGTGGCGGCCATCGCCGGGGGCGGCCCCGAGGCCGAGGGCCTGTCGGCCCGCATGCAGGCGGCGTGGGTGGCCTTCGCCCGCCGCGGCGACCCCTCGCACGAGGGCATCGGGCGGTGGCCGTCGTGGGACCCGGTGCGCCGGGCCACCATGGTGCTCGGCGCCGGCGCCGGCGGCAGTGGTGGCGCCGGCAGTGGTGGCGCCGCCGCCGGCGGTGCCGGTGGTGATCGGGACGGGGCGGTGGACGGGCCGCGGAACGAGGAGCTGGCGGTGTGGGAGCAGTGGGCGCCACTGGCCGGGCCTACCGCGGCGTGAGGTGGGGCAAATGCGGCCGGCCTGCGCCGGGTGGGTGTCGCGGTGGTGTGCGTCGCCGGGTGCGGGGCGGCTGTCGGCGGGCCAGTGTGCCAGTGGGCTGGCGGCCGCCCTGGGGATAGCGTGGGCGGCAGCACCCGGCGTCGCTCGAGGCGTCACGGTGCCGGGGGACGTAGCCCAATTGGCAGAGGCAAGGCGCTTAAACCGCCTCCAGTGAGGGTTCGAATCCCTCCGTCCCCACCATGAGGTCCTTACTCGAACCATCACGGTTTGAGTTCTGTCCTCTTGTGCCCACGTCCGTGGACTTGACCCACCACGGCGGCGACTCCGACGGTGGACCCGGGCTGCACCACGGCCAGCGGCACCACCGAGGCGCCGGTCAGGGACTCGTCGTGGGTCTCGTCCGGGGGACGTGCTT
>JASHWO010000107.1 GCA_030044045.1 Acidimicrobiales bacterium | reverse complement strand
CCCGCCCCTCCTGGTCGCCGACCAGGACCGAGCCGACCCGGCCGGCCAGCGACTCGACCACCCCTTCGGGCAGGGCGGTCTCGTCAGACGACGACATCGGTCCCCCCGCCCCCCCCAGTGCCGGTCCGCCCAGTGCCGGTCCGCCCCGAGCCCCCGGCACCGGTCTCCTCAGCGATGCCGTCCAGCCCGTCCAGCAGGTGGCCCATCCGCTCGCGCTTGGTCCGCAAGTACTCGATGTTCTCCGGGTTCGGCGAGGACTCCAGCGGCACCCGCTCCACGATGTCCAACCCGAACCCCTCCAGCCCGCCGTACTTGGACGGGTTGTTGGTCATCAGCCGCATGGTCGTGACCCCGAGGTCGACCAGCATCTGCGCGCCGATGCCGTACTCCCGGCTGTCCACCGGGAGACCCTGGGCCAGGTTGGCGTCGACCGTGTCGTGGCCGTCGTCCTGGAGGTGGTAGGCGCGGATCTTGTGGCCCAGGCCGATGCCCCGGCCCTCGTGGCCCCGCAGGTAGACGAGGACCCCCCGGCCCTCCTGCTCGATGCGGGCCAGCGCCGCCTGGAGCTGGGGCCCGCAGTCGCAGCGCAACGAGCCAAAGACGTCGCCGGTCAGGCACTCCGAGTGCACTCGCACCAGCACGTCCTGCTGGCCGGCCACCTCCCCCATCACCAGGGCCAAGTGCTGCTCCCCATCGAGCACCGACTCGTACACGTAGGCAGCGAACGCCCCGGCGCCGGTGGGGATACGGGCCTCGGACAGGCGGCGGACCAGCTTCTCGGTGCGGCGGCGGTAGCGGATGAGCTGGGCGATGGTGATGAGGGGCAGGTCGTGGCGCTCGGCGAACTGCTCCAGCTCCGGGAGGCGGGCCATGCCCGACTTGTCCTCGGTGACGATCTCGCACAGGACCCCGGCCGGGGCCAGGCCGGCGGCCCGGGCCAGGTCCACCGTGGCCTCGGTGTGGCCGGCCCGCTTCAGCACCCCGCCGGGGCGGTAGCGCAAGGGGAAGATGTGGCCGGGCCGGTTCAGGTCGGTGGCCCGGGTGGCCGGGTCGATCAGGGCGGCGATGGTGGCCGCCCGGTCGGCGGCGGAGATGCCGGTGGTGGTGTCGTGGCGGGCGTCGACGCTCACCGTGAAGGCAGTCCGCTGGGCCTCGGTGTTGGCGCTCACCATCAAGGGCAGGTCGAGCTGGTCGGCCCGCTCGGGCTCCAGCGGCACGCAGATGACCCCGGAGGTGTGGGCCAGGAAGAAGGCGATCTTCTCCGGGGTCACCATGTCGGCGGCCATCACCAGGTCGCCCTCGTTCTCGCGGTCCTCGTCGTCGACCACGACGGCCATGCCCCCCCGCCCGATGGCGGCGACGGCTGTTTCCACGTCGGAGAACGGCATCAGGCCGCCACCTCCAATTCCAGGTCCAGCCCCGGCACCGGCTGCGAGCGGGCCAGATCCACCCGGAGATCGTCGCCCAACCGGGCCACCGAGACCAGCCGGCCCCGCCACAGGTCGGCCACGGTGGGCGCGCCGGGGCCGGCGAAGAGCGGGGCCCCGTCGTCGCCCCCGGCCAGGGCCGGGGCCAGGTAGAGCACGTAGCGGTCGACCAGCCCCCCGGCGTGGAAGGCCCGGGCCACCCTGGCCCCGCCCTCCACCAGGAGCTGCAGCACGCCGCGGCCGCCCAGCTCGTCCAGGACCGCCCCGAGGTCGCCCGACAGCTCCACCGCGGGGTGCACCCTGGCCCCCTCGGGCGCCCGCCCCAGCACCACCCGCAGCGGCTGGCTGGCTGGCGGCGGGTCGAGCCGCACGGTCAGCTCGGGGTCGTCAGCCCGGACCGTGCCCGCCCCCACCAGCACGGCGTCGGAGCGGGCCCGCAACCGGTGGGCGTCGCGGCGGGCATCCTTCCCGGTGATCCAGCGGCTGGAGCCGTCGGGGGTGGCCGTCCGCCCGTCGAGGGTGGCCGCCAGCTTCAGCACCACCCACGGCCGGCCGGTGCGGCGGTGCTTCAGGTAGGGGGCGAGTTGTTCGGCCACCTCGGCCGCGCCCACGCCCACGGTGACGGCCACGCCGGCCGCCTCCAGCCGGGCCACCCCCTGGCCGGCCACCTGGGGGTCCGGGTCGAGCACGCCGACCACCACCCGGGCCACCCCGGCGGCCAGCACCGCCTCCACGCAGGGCGGGGTGCGCCCTTGGTGGCAGCAGGGCTCCAGCGTCGTGTAGAGCGTGGCCCCCCTGGCCTCCGGGCCGGCCAGGGCCAGGGCCGTCACCTCGGCGTGGGGGCCGCCGGGCGGGGCGGTCGCCCCCTCGAAGGCGTCGCCGGTCGCCGAGACCACCACGCAGCCCACCCAGGGGTTTGGCGAGGTGGTGCCCCGCACGGCGTCGGCCAGCGCCACGGCCCGGGCCATGTGCGCACCGTCCGACTGCCCGCCCGGCTGCTCTGCCACGCCTGCCACGCTCGCTCCCTTCCGCCCTTATTTTAGAACACGTTCCAGTTTTTTGTCCAGCGCCGCTGGTCAGGGCGCCCGCCAGCGGCACCGACCAGACGGTCCAGAGCATACGGCTCAGCCCGGATCGCCCCGGGCCGCGAGGGCCGCCTGCCGGATGGCGGTCACCGCCTCCCAGGGGTGCTCCCGGCCGAAGATCGCCGACCCGGCCACCAGCACGTTGGCCCCGGCCGCCGCCGCCCGGGGCGCCGTGGCCTCGTCGATCCCGCCGTCGACCTCCACGTCGACCCGGCCCGCCAGGCCCCGGTCGGCCAGCGCCCGGCGCACCTGGGCCACCTTCGGCAGGACCTCGGCCATGAACGCCTGCCCGCCGAAACCGGGGAACACGGTCATGCACAGCACCAGGTCCACCCGGTCCAGGTGAGGCTCGAGCACCTCGAACGGGGTGTCCGGGTTGGCCGCCAGCCCGGCCCGGAGGCCCAGGCCGTGCGCCTCGTCCAGCAGCTCGCCGGTGCGGCCGACCTCCACGTGGACGGTGCAGCCGTCGGCGCCAGCGTCGCGGAACGCCTTCAGGTGGTCGCCGGGGTCGGTCATCATGAGGTGGCAGTCGAAGTAGAGGCCGGAGTGCCGCCGTAGCGAGGCCACCACCGGGGGGCCGATGGTCAGGTTCGGCACGAAGTGGCCGTCCATCACGTCGACGTGGAGCCAGTCGGCCGTCGACGCCACCTCGCCCACCGCCTCGGCCAGGCCGCCGAAGTCGGCCGAGAGCAGCGACGGCGCCACCTTCAGCTCGCCCACCGTGCCGGGTCCCGCTCCCATCGGGCCCGAGCTTACGATCCGGGCCGGCCGCCCCGGCCGGATGCCCGACCCGTCACCCGGCGTCAAGGCCCTCCGCCGGGCGTCCGGCTACTGGACCAGGACGTCGGGGACGACGGTGACCGGGCTCGCCGGCGGGGCGCTCACTCCCCCAGCCGCTCCCCCGGCGACGGCCGCACCCCCCGCAGCCAGTCGGCCGCCCCCATGGGCCGCTTGCCTTCCGGTTGCACCTCCACGAGCCGCAGGCCACCCTCGCCGGTGGCCACCACGTCGGCGCGGAGGGTACCCGGTCGCTCCCCGCCGGCCGGGTCCGGGACCGCGGCACCGGCCACCGTTCCGGGCTGGCCGTCATCCCCATCCCCCGACGCCGGCCCCGGCACCGCAGCGGCCCGCAGCACCCGCAGCCGCCGGCCCCGGAACGTGGTCCAGGCCCGGTCCAGCCGCACCACCCGGGCCAGCGCCGCCGCCGGCTGCTCCCAACGCAGCTCGAGCTCGGCCGGGTCGACCTTGTCGGCGTAGGTGGCCTCGCCCTCCTGTGGCCGGGGCTCGGGCAGCGGCCCGGCCAGGGCGTCGACCAACAGCCGGCAGCCGATGGCCACCAGCCGCTGGCGGAGCGAGCCCAGGTCGTCGTCCCCGATGGGGGTGGCCTCGGCCGCGTAGACCGGGCCGGTGTCCAGCCCCTCCTCCACCCGCATCAGGCACACCCCGGTCTCCCGGTCGCCCGCCAGCAGGGCCCGCTCCACCGGCGCCGCCCCCCGCCAGCGGGGCAGGAGGGAGAAGTGGAGGTTGACCATGGGGACGGCGGCCAGCACCTCGGCCGGCAGGATGCGGCCGTAGGCCACCACCACCCCGAGGTCCACCGGCTCGTCCAGCCGGAGCAGCTCCCGGTGGTCGTGGACGACGGGGATGCCCAACGCCTCGGCCGCCGCCTTCACCGGGCTGGACGCGGTGGCCCCGCCCCGCCCCCGGCGCCGGTCGGGCCGGGTGACCACCACGGCCACCCGGTGGCCGTCGGCCACCAGCGCCTCCAGCGGCGGCACGGCCATGGCCGGCGTCCCCAGATAGGCGAGCCGGCGGAGCGAAGTGGCCACCTCCCCACGGTAGAGCGGCGCCCGACCCGGCGTCCCGACCGAGCCCGCCCCAATGTTCCGATCTCGAGGTCCACCGGATCCTCCAGCCGCAGCAGTTCCCCGGCGGTCGTGTCGTACACGACGACGTCGGGCACCGAGATGGGAGTACCGCCCCACCCGGCCGGCGCGACGCCGTACCGGTCGGCCCCGACTCAAGTGCGGTGGGTGGAGAGGAAGGAGACGAACCCTGGTACCAGCCCAGGCAGTAGGTCGGCCCGGTCGGCCCGCAGGTAACCGTGGATGGGCTGGAGGATGGCCCCCACCGCCATCGAGCAGAGCGGGTCCCGGCCGGGCCCCGGCACCAGGCACCCGCGCTGGGGGAACTCGAAGATCTGCTGGCCCCGCAGGATCAGCGCCCGCAGGTGCTCGACGGCCTCGGGCCCTGCCCCCAGGACCTCCATGGTGCACGAACGGGCCCAGGCCGGGTCGGCGGCCATCTCCGTCAAGATCGAGGTGAGCCCGGCCCCCGCCCGCTCCTCCCAGGAGCTCCCGGCGGCCTCGAACGAGGCCTGGGCCCGGTCCAGCATGGGCCCGGCCAGGAGGTCGAAGCCGAACACGAAGCACTCTTCCTTGCTGGAGAATGTCTGGTAGAAGGCCCGGTTGGAGACCCCCACCCTGCGGCACAGGTCGGCGATGGCCACCCCGTAGCAGCCGGCCACCCCGGCCATGGAGACGAACACGGTGGCCATGTGCTCGCGGCGCGACCGCCGCCCCCCGATGCGTTCGGCCGCCGGCCACGCCGGGTTCCTGCGCCTCGTCACCGGGACGGTACGTACCGGTCCGGCGACCGACCCCGCCGTGGTGCCGGTCGCCGTCCGGGGAGGCATTTCAGACCGACTCCGCCGCGGTCCCATCTGACGCCTTCCGTTTCCTGTGCTCAATCCCTGCCGCCGCAGGGCATGATGACCAGCGCTGGCCCCCGAGGCGCCACCACGAAAGTGGCGAAAGGGGGCCAGCGCCCCACGATCCGCCGCGGCACCGGAGGGGGATCCGGCTCGGGCCACGACGGTCGCGGATCGTGGGTCGGTCCCTGCCGCCGATGTCACCTGGAGGCGGTGAAGCCGACCTCGTCATGCGCACGGGATCCGGGGCGTCCCCCCCGCCCCGGATCCCGTGCGCATGTGTTCTCGGTGTCAGGCCACGGCGATGCCCACCACCGGGGCGTTGAGCGGCTTGCCGCCCATGGAGCCGTAGAACGAGGCGGTGCCGAAGGAGAAGATGCCGCCGTCACTGGCCACCTCCCAGTAGCCCTGGCCGCCGGGAGCAGGGGCCATGCCCACCACCGGGGCGTTCAGGGCCTGGCCGCCCATGGAGCCATAGAAGCTGGCGTCACCGAAGGCGAAGATGCCGCCGTCACTGGCCACCTCCCAGTCGCCGTAGAAGTCGGGGGTGGCCGCCGCGCCCACGACGGGGGCGTTGAGCGCCCTGCCCCCCATGGAGCCGAAGAGGCCGGGTGTCCCGAAGGAGTAGATGGTGCCTGTGGCGCCCACCTCCCAGTAGCCCGTCCCGTTGGGATTGGCCACCATCGAGACCACCGGTGCCGGCAGTGTCACCGCCCCGGTGGAGCCGTAGAAGGGGGCGTTGCCGAAGGCGAAGATGCCCCCGTCACTGGCCACCAGCCAGTAGCCCTTGCCTGTGGGGGTGGCGGCCATGGCGACGATGGGGGCGTTGAGCGCCTGGCCGCCCATGGAGCCATAGAAGCTGGCGTCACCGAAGGCGAAGATGCCGCCGTCACTGGCCACCTCCCAGTCGCCGTAGAAGTCGGGGGTGGCCG
>JASHWO010000106.1 GCA_030044045.1 Acidimicrobiales bacterium | reverse complement strand
CGTTGCCCTCCGGCGCGCCGCCGGCCGCCGCGCCCTCCCCCGCCGCACCGCCGGGCGCGGCGAGCTGCCCGCACGCCGCCTCGATCGCCACCCCCCGGGTGGCCCGGACGGTGGCGTTCACCCCCAGCTCCTCGAGCTCGTCCCGGGCCGCCCGCACCCGGTGGCGGGGCGTGCCCCGCACCGGGTACCCGGGCGTGGGGTTCAGCGGGATGAGGTTCACGTGCGCCGCCAGCGGGCGGGCGAAGGCGGCCAGCTCCTCCATGTCCCTGGTCCGGTCGTTGACCCCGTCGATGAGCGCCCACTCCAGTGACAGGCGGCGCCCGGTGGCCGCCACGTAGGCGGCGCAGGCCCGAGCCAGCTCGGCCAGCGGGTACCGCCGGTTCACCGGCACCAGATCGTCCCGCAGCTCGTCGCGCGCCGCGTGCAGCGAGACCGCCAGGTTCACCGGCAGCTGCTCGGCGGCCAGCCGGCGGATCCCGGGCACGATCCCCACCGTGGACAGGGTCAGGCGGCGGGCCGACAGGCCGAGGTCGCCGTGGATCCGCTCCACCGCCGCCCAGGTGCGGTCGTAGTTGGCCAGGGGCTCCCCCATCCCCATGAACACCACGTTCGACAGCCGGCGCGGCCGGGCGGCCCGCACGGCGGCCACCACCTGCTCCACGATCTCCCCGGCGGTGAGCTGGCGGCGGTAGCCGGCCTGGCCGGTGGCGCAGAACCGGCAGGCCATGGCGCACCCGGCCTGGGTGGACACGCACGCCGTGACCCGGTCCGGGTAGGCCATCAGCACCGTCTCCACCTGGGACCCGTCCCGGAGCGTCCAGAGCCACTTGACCGTGTCCCCGCCGTCGGCCAGCCGGCGGTCGGCCTCGGCCAGGGCGGGAGGCAGCGCCGCCGCCAGCCGCTCCCGCAACGCCAGCGGGAGCTCGGTCATCTCCTCCGGCCGCCGGGCCCGCCGGTGGAGGCCGTCCCACACCTGCCGCGCCCGGTACGGGGGCTCGTCGCCCAGCAGCCCGGCCAGCGCCTCCCGGGTCAGGTCGTAGGGACCGCTCACCCCCCTCATCCGGTCAGGGGCAGGAAGAGGTTCGGGTCGGCGGCCAGCGACAGGGGGCTGGGGCCGTCGTGGCCCAGGCGCCACCAGCCGGCGGCGGCCACCATGGCCGCGTTGTCGGTGCACATGGCCCGGCTGGGGAGGTACACGGGCACCCCCAGCGCCTCGCCGGCCTCGGCGAACCGCCGCCGCAACAAGGAGTTGGCCGCCACCCCGCCGGCCAGGCACATGCCGCGGGCCGCCGTGGCCTCGGCCGCCCGGCGGGCCTTGGCCACCAGCACGTCCACCACCGCCTCCTGGAAGCTGGCCGCCACGTCCTCGGTGGCCGCCGACGGATGGCGCTCGGCGGTGCGGACCACCGCCGTCTTCAGCCCGGAGAAGGAGAAGTCGTACCCGTCGTCGAGCATGGCCCGCGGGAAGGCGAAGGCCGCCGGGTCGCCGTCCGCCGCCACCCGCTCCACCACCGGGCCGCCCGGGTAGCCCAGACCCAGGTAGCGGGCCACCTTGTCGTAGGCCTCACCGGCGGCGTCGTCGAGGGTCTGGCCGAGCAGGTGGTAGCGGCCCGGGCCGCGCATCTCCACCAGCACGGTGTGGCCGCCGGAGACCAACAGCACCACCAGCGGCCAGCCCAGGTCGGGCGCCTCCAGCAGCGAGGCGAAGAGGTGCCCCTCCAGGTGGTTCACCCCCACGAACGGCACGCCCCAGCTCATGGCCAGGGCCTTGGCCCCGCTCAACCCCACCAGCAACGAGCCCACCAGGCCCGGGCCGCAGGTGGCGGCCACCGCCTCCACCCCGGGCGGGGGGCCGTCCAGCCCCGCCGCGGCCAGGGCCTCGGCCACCACCGGGGTCAGCAGCTCCACGTGGGCCCGGCCGGCCAGTTCGGGCACCACCCCGCCGTAGCGGGCGTGCAGGTCGACCTGGCTGGAGACGACGGAGGACCGCACGGTACGGCCGTCCATCACCACGGCGGCCGCCGTCTCGTCGCAGGAGGTCTCGATGCCGAGCACGGCCCCGGTGGTCACGGGCGGGAGCGTAGCCCCGCCTCGATCCCGGCCAGCCGGTCGGCGTAGGCCGGGGAGTCCACGTCGTGGGCCCACATCACGTAGGCGTCCTCGCCGGTACGCTGGTAGTAACCCTTGCGTACCCCCACCGGGGCGAACCCGAAGCGCCGGTAGAGGGCCTGCGCCCGCTCGTTGCCCGCCGCCACCTCCAGCGACAGGTGGCGGGCTCCCTCGGCCAGCGAGAGCCGGGCGGCGTGCAGGAGCAGGGCCGTGCCCACCCCGCGGCCCTGGTGCCCGGGGGCCACGGCCACCGTGGTCACGTGGGCCTCGTCCTCCACGAACATGAGCCCGACGTACCCCACCACCGCCCGCCCCTCCCGGGCCACCCGGTAGGCGCGGCCATGGCGCAGGGCCAGCTCCGAGGTGAAGATGGCCAGGCTCCAGGGCTCGGGGAACACCACCTGCTCGATGCCCATGACGTGCCGGAGGTCCCGCCGGCGCATGGGGGCGAAGGCCAGCTCCGGCACCGGGTCAGTCCCCGGCGGCCGGCGGCCGGCGCTGCACCCAGTTGATGCGGACGTCGGCCTCGCGCAGGTACGTCGGCAGCACCACCTCCGGCGGCTCGGGCTCGGCCCCGGCGGCCAGCCGCTCCACCGCCAGCGCCGCCAGCACCACCGGCGGCGGGCCGGCCAGCGAGGGGCCGGCCAGGACCAGCCCGGGCACCCCCGACAGCTCCCCGGCATAGCGCAGG
>JASHWO010000105.1 GCA_030044045.1 Acidimicrobiales bacterium | reverse complement strand
GTTGCCGTGCATGCCCGGCATGCCCAGGCACAACGGGTGCGAGTCGGGGAAGGCCCCCCGGGCCATGAGGGTGGTGACCACCGGCATGCCGGTTCGCTCGGCCAGCGCCCGCAGGACCTCGGCCGCCCGGGCCTTCAGCACGCCGCCGCCGACGTAGAGGACCGGGCGCTCGGCGGCCAGCAACAGCCGCGCCGCCTCGGCCACCCGGGCCGGGTCGCCCTCGGTCACCGGGTGGTACCCGGGGAGGTCGAGGTCGTCCACCGACTCGGGCCAGTACCACTCCATGGTGGCGTTGGACACGTCCTTCGGCACGTCGACCAGGACGGGGCCGGGCCGCCCGGTAGTGGCCACGTGGAAGGCGGCGGCCACCACCCGGGGGATGTCGGCGGCCTCCTTGACCAGCCAGTTGTGCTTGGTGATGCCCATGGTGACCCCGGTGATGTCGCACTCCTGGAAGGCGTCGGTGCCGATGGAGGCGGTGGCCACCTGGCCGGAGACCACCACCAGCGGGGTGGAGTCCATGTAGGCGTTGGACAGGGGGGTCACGATGTTCGTGGCCCCCGGGCCGCTGGTGACCATGGCCACGCCGGGCCGGCCGGTGACCATGGCGTAGCCCTCGGCCATGTGGCCGGCGCCCTGCTCGTGGCGGACCAGCACGTGACGGATGGACGACTCCAGGATCGGGTCGTACACCGGGAGGATAGCCCCGCCGGGCAGGCCGAACATGACCTCCACGCGCTGCATCTCGAGGCTCTTGATGAGGGCCTGGGCCCCGGTCAACTTCATCGTGGTCGGTCCTTTCTCGCTCTCCGGCTCCGGCGGCGCACCAGCCGGGAAATGAAACGACCTCCCCGTCGGGGAGGTCGGCGAGCGCGCTGCGGTCGTGCGGCGCGCTACGTCAGGAGTACCAGCGTGCTGCTGCGGTGTGTGGCGGCTCCGGTCATGGCGCCGACATTGTGCCACGTCACGGAGGACCGATCAAGGGCGACGCCGGCTCGACGGGTGCAGGGACGCCGGTTCGCCGGGTGCAGATAGGATGCGCCGGCCCAGCACGCGCAAAAGGGGGTGGAGCCCATGGCCTCTCGGCGGGCCACCGACGACGAGGTCGAGACCTGGCGCACCGAGGGCTGGATCCTGCTCGACGGCCTGGTCGGCACCGACGAGATCGACGCCGTCCAGGAGGACCTCCACCGGACCCTCCCGAGCGTGGAGGCGTACCACCGGGACCCCGAAGGGGTGAAGGAGCGGCTCAGGGGCGGATCGCCGTGGCCGTCGGAGGAGGACGGGTTCTGGCCGGACGAGGGCCCCGGGTTCCGGGCGGACCAGCAGCTGCTGTCGGCGCCCTTCCCGTTCCGGGGCGGCGGCGCGCTGAACCAGCTCTGCGTGCACCCCTCGGTGGTGGACTTCGCCGGGCGCGCCCTGGGCGACCCCGACATCCGCCTGTACCAGATCCACCTCACGGCCAAGTACGAGGGCGTGACCGACTACGACCAGCCGATGCACGTCGACCGTAACCACTCGTGGCTGCCGGCGGTCGGGCGGGCACCCTGGTGGAACCTGGAGCTGTTCCTGTACCTCTCCGACGTGACCGATGCCGACAACCCCACCCGCATGGTCTCGGTCCGCGACACGGCGGCCCACGTCCCCGAGCGCACGCCCGTGCTCATGCCCGACATGACACCCGAGATCTACCGGGCGGAGCGGCCGGCCACCGGTCCCGCCGGCTCGCTCCTGGCCTACCGGTCGGACGTGTTCCACCGGGGGGCCGCCTTCGCCACCCCGGGGTCGTCCCGCACCGTCCTGGCGCTGGCCTTCAAGCGCGCCGGCCACGAGTGGGTCGGCTACGACCAGGCCCAGTCGCGGTCGACCGAGGCCGAGTGGGTCCGCTTCGCCGAACGGTGCTCGCCCGGCGAGCTGGCGCTCTTCGGCTTCCCCCCGCCGGGGCACCCCATCTGGACGGGAGCGCTCCTGGAGGCGACGGCGACGCGGTACCCGAGGATGGACCTGCGGCCCTGGCGGGAGGCGCTGGCCGGGGCGACGTCCCCCTGAGCGCCCGCCTCTCCCCGGCGGTCCCCCGCCGCTGGCGTCTGGTACTGGTCGTCGGCAGCCTGTCCCTCTTCGGGCCACTCTGCATCGACATGTACCTCCCGTCGCTCCCGCGGATCAGCCGGGATCTGCACGCGTCGGCGTCGGCCGTTCAGCTCTCGATCGCCGGGTGCCTCATCGGGATAGCGCTGGGCCAGATCCTCATCGGGCCGATCAGCGACCGGGCCGGCCGTCGGCGCCCGCTCCTGATGGGGATCGGCCTGTTCGTCCTCTCGTCGCTGGCCTGCGCCGCCGTGCCCAACGTCTACGCCCTGGACGTCCTGCGACTGTTGGAGGGCCTGAGCGGCGCGGCGGGCATCGTGATCGCCCGGGCCCTGGTGCGCGACCTCTTCAGCGGCGTGCGAATGGCCCGGTTCTTCTCCACCCTGATGCTGGTGACCGGCCTGGGGCCGATCCTGGCGCCGCAGCTCGGCGCCGAGATCCTCCGGGTGACCTCGTGGCGCGGGATCTTCGTTGCCCTGTCGCTGATCGGCACGGTCTTGCTGGCCGTCTCGTTCTTCAAGGTGCCGGAGACGCTCCCCCGGGGACAGCGGGACACCGGCACCGTGCGGGCGGCGGCGCGCACCCTGGCCACCGTGTGCCGGGACCGGTCCGTCATGGCCTACGCGCTCATCGGGAGCTTCGGCTTCGGCCCCATCTTCGCCTATGTGGCCGGATCGTCCTTCGTCCTCCAGGACATCTACGGCCTCTCCCCCCAGATCTTCGGGCTGGCGTTCGCCGCCAACGGCGCCGGGCTCGTCCTCGGGGCCCAGGTCAACGGCCGCCTGGTCCACCGGCTGGGCAGCGAGCGCCTGCTCACCCTGGGGATCGTGGTGATGGCCGCCGGGGGCCTGGCCTTCCTGGGCGCGGTGTGCACCGGGTGGGGCGGCCTGGCCGCCGTGCTGCCGTCGCTGTTCGCCGTCCTGGTCGGGGCGGGCTTCCTCAACCCCAACGCCCTGACGCTGGCCCTGCACCACCGGCCGGACGCCGCGGGGTCGGCCTCGGCGCTCTTCGGCAGCGCCCAGTTCCTCCTGGGGGCGGCGGTGGCCCCGCTGGTCGGCGTGGGCGGCGACCACGACGCCCTGCCGTTGGCCCTGGTGATGACCGGGCTCACCGCCGGCGCCGTGGTGCTGCGCGTCGCTTGGCGTCTGGCCGAACGGCGGCCCCGAGCCCTGGCCGGCGGTGCAGCGGGCGTGGCGGGCATTGCCGGCGTCACGGGCTCCGGGGGCTCCTCGGACAGCTCGGGGGCCGGTGGGGCCGGTGGGGCCGCGACGCCCGGGTCAGGGCTCGGTGATGGCACCCCGCTCAGCCCCGGCCACCAGCCGGGCGTACTTGGCCAGCACCCCTGAGGTATAGCGGGGTTCGAACGGCTTCAGGGCGGCCTGCCGGCGGGCCAGCACCGCCGCGTCGACCAGCAGCTCGATCGAGTGGGTGTCGACGTCGATGACGATCCGGTCGCCGTCGGCCACCAGGGCGATGGGCCCCCCGTCGACCGCCTCTGGGGCGACGTGGCCGATGCAGAACCCGTGGGTGCCGCCGGAGAACCGCCCGTCGGTGACCAGGGCGCAGTCGCCGCCCCGGCCGGCACCCTTCATGGCCCCGGTGACCGCCAGCATCTCCCGCATCCCCGGCCCACCCTTCGGCCCCTCGTAGCGGATCACCACCACCGTGCCCGGCTCGATGGTGCCGGCCAGGATGGCCTCCATGGCCCGGGGCTCCCCGTCGAACACCCGGGCCGTCCCCTCGAACCTGCTCTGGTCGATCCCGGCCACCTTCACCACCGACCCCTTCGGCGCCAGGCTGCCGGTGAGGATGGCCAGGCCGCCGGTGGCGTGGATCGGGTCGGAGAGGCGGTGCACGACGGTGCCGTCCGGCACCGGGGGGTCGAGCGCCGCCAGGTTCTCGGCCACCGTCCGCCCGGTCACCGTCAGGCAGTCGCCGTGCAGCAGGCCGGCATCCAGCAGCTCCCGCATCACCACCGGCACGCCGCCCACCCGGTCGACGTCCACCATGTGGAAGCGGCCGTGGGGCTTGGTGTCGGCCAGGTGCGGCACCCGGGCGGCGACGCGGTTGAAGTCGTCCAGCGCCAGGTCGACCCGGGCCTCGTGGGCGATGGCCATGAGGTGGAGCACGGCGTTGGTGGACCCGCCCAGGGCCATGACCACGGCGATGGCGTTCTCGAAGGCCTCCCGGGTCATGACCTGGCGGGGCCGGATCCCCTGCGCCAGCAACGCCACCACGGCCCGGCCCGACTCGAAGGCGAAGTCGTCCCGGCGCCGGTCCACGGCCGGGGCCGACGAGCTGCCGGGCAGCGACATGCCGAGCGCCTCGGCCACCGAGGCCATGGTGTTGGCGGTGAACATCCCGGCGCAGGAGCCCTCGGTCGGGCAGGCGTTGTGCTCGACGAGGTTGAGCTCCTCGTCGCTCAGGGCGTCGACGGCGTGGGCCCCCACCGCCTCGAACACGCTCACCACGTCGAGCGCCCGGTCCTGCAGCCGCCCCGGCAGGATCGACCCGCCGTAGAGGAAGACGGACGGCAGGTTGACCCGGACGGCGGCCATCAGCATCCCGGGCAGCGACTTGTCGCAGCCGGCGAAGGTCACCAGCGCGTCGAACCGTTCGGCGTGCATCATCGTCTCGATGGAGTCGGCGATGACCTCGCGGCTGACCAGCGAGGCGCGCATCCCTTCGTGGCCCATGGAGATCCCGTCGGACACGGCGATGGTCACGAACTCGAAGGGGAAGCCCCCGGCCGCCCGCACGCCCTCCTTGGCCCGCTTGGCCAGCCGGTCGAGGGGGAGGTTGCACGGGGTGACCTCGTTCCAGCTCGAGGCCACGCCCACTTGCGGCTTGTCCCAGTCCTCGTCGGTCATGCCGACGGCCCGCAGCATGGCCCGGGCCGGCGCCCGGGCCGGGCCCTCGGTCACCTCGTAGCTGCGGGGCTTCATCCCCGGGCGCTCGGCCGCCTCGCTGGGCGAGACGGCGGCCGGCCGCGAGGCCGGCGGGGCGGCGGGCGGCGGCGTGGTCGGCAAGGGCTGGTCGGGCATGGCTGCAGCGTACGCCCGGGAACGACGGCCCACGGCAGCGACCACCCGCTGGCGGCGGCCCGGCCGACCACTGGACCGGGGTCGCCGATGGTTGAATCGAGTGGGGAGGTGGTGGCCGTGGGCGGCAGGGGTTGGACGTCGCTGCGGTGGGCGTCACTCGGGCCGTTGCTGGCTTCGGCCCTGGCGGCCGGGGCCCTGGTCGTGGCCCCCGCTGCCCCGCCGGCCGGCACCCAGGACGCCTCGTTCCCCGCGGCTTCCTCGACCGCCAGGACCACGGCGGCCACCCCGACGGCGGCGGCTACCTCGGCGGCGGCTACCTCGGCGGTCAGCGGGTTCGGCGACGCATCCTCGTACGGCGCCCCGGCCGGCAGCTCCCTCGACGCGCCGGTGACCGGCATCGCCGCCGCGCCGGACGGGCACGGGTACTGGCTGGTGGCGGCCGACGGCGGGGTGTTCACCTTCGGGGACGCCCCATTTGGCGGGTCGATGGGCGGGTCGTCGCTGGCCGTCCCGGTGGTCGGCATCGCGGCCACTCCCGGCGGCACAGGGTACCGGCTGGTCACCGCCGTGGGCCTGGTCTACGGGTTCGGCAACGCGCCGCCCGAGGGCACACCGCCCGACCCGCTCGACGCGCCGGTGGTCGGCATCGCCTCCACCCCCGGCAGTACCGGGTACTGGCTGGTGGCGGCCGACGGCGGGGTGTTCAGCTACGGGGGCGCCGGCTTCTCCGGCTCGATGGGCGGGATCCCCCTGGACGCCCCCATGGTGGGCATGGCCGCCGCCCCCACAGGGCACGGCTACTGGCTGGTGGCCGCCGACGGCGGGGTGTTCGCCTTCGGCAGCGCCCGGTTCTACGGGTCGACCGGCGGGTCGCCCCTGAACGCACCGGTGGTGGGCATGGCCGCCGCCCCCACAGGGCACGGCTACTGGCTGGTGGCCGCCGACGGCGGGGTGTTCGCCTTCGGCAGCGCCCGGTTCTACGGGTC
>JASHWO010000104.1 GCA_030044045.1 Acidimicrobiales bacterium | reverse complement strand
CCAGGTCGAGGTAGGCCAGCTTCACCGGCCCGCTCCCGCCCGGCCAGGCCCCACCCGGGGCGAGCGGGCCGCGGCGTGGGCCCCGGCCAGGTGGCCGAAAACCAGACCGGGGCCGATGGTGGACCCGCCCCCCGGGTACCCCTCGCCGAACACGGCGTCGACGCAGTTGCCCGCCCCGTACAGGCCGGGCACCGGGCCGTCGGGGCCCAGGATCTGCCCCTCGGTCCCCACCCGGGGCCCGGCGTTGGTGTCGAAGGTGGTGCCCACCAGGGCGATGGCGAAGAGCCGCCCACCCGTGTCGAGCGGGTGCAGCAACGGGTTCGCCAGCCCGTTGTCCGGCGCCGGGGGGCCGTGGAAGGCCGCCTCGACCGCCTTCGTCCCCCGACCGAATTCGTCGTCCCGCCCGGCCTCGGCCATGGCGTTGAACCGGCGGACGGTGGCAGCCAGAGTGGTGGCGAAGCCCGGGGCCAGGGCCACCGGGGCGATCCCCGGCGGCATCGGTGCCCGGGCCCGGTCCCGCAACCGGTCGTCCAGCGCCGCCGCCAGCCCCTCCACCCCGGTGCCGGACACCACGTGGTCGGCCACGGCGCCGGCCGCCGGGATCGGGTAGCGGCCGCCGTAGACCCGGGCCGTCCGCTCGTCGTAGACCATCCACAGCACCCGGTTCGGGTACTCGTCGCCCTGGTAGACGTGGTGGGCCCGGCCCCGGGACTCGTACTCGCGCTTCTCGTCCACCACCCGCACGCCGAACCGGTTCACCATCAGCATCCCGTCGCCGGGCACCGACCAGACGTCGCAGACCGAGTTGGCGTAGTCGTCCACCGCCTCCAGCACCTGCTGGTCCCACCAGCCGTGGTGCATAGGGCCGAGCAGGGCCCCGGCCCGCACGGCCAGCGGCACCAGGTCGCCGGTGTTCGACGGCACGCCCGACCCGCCGGCCACCGGGGCCAGCAGGAACCGCTCCCGCAGCTCGGGGGAGTGGGCGAAGCCGCCGGAGCCGAACACCACCCCGCCCCGGGCCCGGACCACCCGGCAGGCTTGCCCGTCGTCGACCACCACCCCGCGAACCGCACCCGCCTCGAGCACCACGTCCACCACCCGGTGGCTGGTGCGGACCTCGGTGCCGCGCGCCGCGGCGAAGGCCACCAGCTGGCGTACCAGCTCGCCGCCGTTCCCGGCCCCGCCGCCCGGGGCCACCGCCTGGACCCCCCGGCCCCGGGGGGCCCGGTTCTCCTCGAATTCGGCGGAGTAGTCGGGGAACATCTGCCCGTCCCAGGCCATCCAGGGGGCGACCATGCGCACCGCGCCCAGCCGGTCCAGCCGGTCCAGCACCTCGGCGCCCCGCCGGTAGTAGGTGGCCAGCAGCTCGTAGCGGTCGGGGAGCAGGCCCAGGCCGGGGGCCTCCGGGTCGTAGGCGCCGGGGTGGGCCACCCGGGCCATGTAGGCCAGGGCCTCGTCCCGGGGGTCGTCGATGCCGGCCGACGCCATCATGGGGTTGGCGTAGACGTGGGCCACCCCGCCCGAGCAGGCGGTGGTCCCCCCGTGGACCGGGGCCTTCTCCAGGACGGCCACGGTGGCCCCGGCTCCCAGCGCCCCGGCGGCGGCCGACAGCGCGGCGGCACCGCTGCCCACCACCACCACGTCGACCTCCTCGGGCGGCGAGGCCGGCCCGGCCGCCGGCGAGCGGGGCGTCCCCGGTCGGTGCGGCAGGGCGGCCAGCTCGGCCACGCGCCAGCCCAGCGAGCGGGCCCCGGCCCCCCCGCCGGCCACCGTCATCGGCGGATCCCCCCGCAGCCGGTCGCCGTCGTCACCGCGCCTTTGTAGCATCCACACTGACGACGACGCGTGCGCGACCCGGCCGCGGCGCGGCACCGGTGACGAGCAGGGGAGGGGCCATGGCGCTGACCGGCGACGACCGCCTGGAGATCCAGGCGCTGGTAGCCCGCTACAACCACGCCGTGGACAGCGGCGACGGCGACGCCTTCGCCGCCACCTTCGCCGAGGCCGGCACGCTCGAGGCCGGGGACCTGCTGGTGGAGGGGTGGGAGGCGTTGCGGGCCTTCGCCGACCGCATCCCCCGCACCTACCGGGCCCCCCGGCACGTGGCGTCGAACCTGCTGGTCGAGGGGGACGGGGAGCGGGCCACGGCCCGGGCCTACGTCCAGATGTACGTGCTGGCCGGTGAGCCGCCCCGCCAGGAGGTCGCCGCCTCCGGCCGCTACGCCGACCAGCTGGTCCGCCGGGACGGCCGGTGGGTGTTCGAGCGACGGGTGTTCACCCGCGATGGGTGACCGGGTCGCCGCCGGCTACTTCTCCCTCTCCGGCCGCTCCCCCACCGGCGAGGACCGGGCCTACCTCGAGTGGCACCAGCTCGACCACATGCCCGAGCAGTACCAGATCCCGGGCATGGTGCTCGGCCAGCGCTGGGTGTCCACCCCCGCCTGCCGGTCCTCCCGGGCGGCCTCGGTCGGGAGATGGGACCTGGCCGAGCACGTGGTCTGTTACCTGATGGGCGATCCGGTGGACGAGACGGTCGACCAGTTCCTGGCCCTGGGCCGGCGCCTGGCCGACATGGGCCGGTTCCCGCTGCACCTGCCCTCGCAGTACCGGGGCGGCCTGTGCCTGCTGGCCACCTACGCCACCCCCCGGGTGCTGGTCGGCCCGGAGGTGGTCCCGTTCCGCCCGAACCGGGGCCTCTACCTGGTGGCGGAGGAGGCGGCGAACGACCCGGCACCCTGGCAGGCCTACCTCCTCCGCCTGCGCGACGACGTGCTGCCGGCCCTGGTACGGGTGCGCGGGGTGGCCGGGGCGTGGGCGTTCGCCACCTCCCCGACGTTCCGCCGGCCGAACTTCTCGCCGGGCGACTACCACTTCACCGCCTTCTACCTCGACGACGAGCCGGCCGACGTGGCCAGCCGCCTGGAGCCCGTGCTCCGGGAGGCCTGGGCCGGCCAGCCCACCCGGGCCCTGCTGGCGGCGCCGTTCGAGTCGCTGGTGCACTGGGACTGGGAGCGCTTCCTGCCCTGAGAGGTCCCGCGGACAGGTAG
>JASHWO010000103.1 GCA_030044045.1 Acidimicrobiales bacterium | reverse complement strand
GCCACCCGCGGCACCGGCCATGCCCCCGGCACCGGCCAGCAGCCCGGCACCGGACGCCGGGTCCACCCCGTTGCCGGGCACCGGCCGCGACCTCCCGGCCCGCTGGGTGCCGGCCACGCCGATGCCCTGGTCGGCCAGGAGCTGGCCGGCCAAGGCCACGGTGCCGGCCACCGGGTCGTCAGCCGCCTCGTAGACCGCCTGGGCCAGATCCGGCTCGGGCGCCGGCTCGGTGATCGCCTCCACGTGGAGCACGTAGCGCAGGTAGTCGTCGTCGATCGAGTCCATCAGCGTGCCGAACATGTCGAAGCCGTCCCGCTGCCAGGCCACCAGCGGGTCCTGCTGGCCCATGGCCCGCAGGTTGATGCCCTCGCGCAGGTAGTCCATCTCGGCCAGGTGGTCCCGCCAGCGCTGGTCGATCACCTGGAGCATGACCTCCCGCTCGATCTGGCGGGCCTGCTCCTCGCCCCCAGGCAGCGAGGCCGAGTGCCGGCCGTAGTAGTCGAGGGCGTCGGTCACCACGCTCTCGGCGACCTGGGCGGCACTGGTCCCCTCGGAGAGGTCGTCCACGGTGAACTGCGTGGGGTAGTACTGCGCCACCTCCTTCACCAGGCGCTCCAGATCCCACTCCTCCGGGTAGTCACTGGGGCACGACGACTCGACCAGCACCGCCATGGTGGACTCGATCAGCTCCTTCGTGTGCTCGTGCAGGTCCTCCCCGTCGATGACCTGCAGCCGGCGGGCGTAGACCACCTTGCGCTGCTCGTTCATCACCTCGTCGTACTTCAGGACCTCCTTGCGGATCTCCGAGTTCCGGCCCTCTACCGTGTTCTGGGCCCGCTCGATGGCCTTGGTGACCATCTTCGCCTCGATCGGCACGTCCTCGGGGATGGCCTTGCCCATGACCCAGTTCATGGCCCCGGTGGCGAAGAGCCGCATGAGGTCGTCCTCCAGGCTCAGGTAGAACCGGCTCTCGCCCGGATCTCCCTGGCGGCCCGAGCGACCCCGGAGCTGGTTGTCGATGCGCCGGCTCTCGTGCCGCTCGCTGCCCAGCACGTAGAGGCCGCCCAGCCCACGGACCACTTCCCCGTCGGCCTTGCACTGCGCGCCGTGGGTCTCGGTCAGCCGCTTCAGCTCGGCCTCGCCATCCTCGGTGGTGAGGTCCACTCCAGCGGCCAGCGCCTCGTGGCGGGCCAGCATCTCGGGATTGCCGCCCAGGATGATGTCGACGCCACGACCGGCCATGTTGGTCGCCACGGTGATGGCCCCCGGCCGGCCGGCCTGGGCCACCACTTCGGCCTCGCGGAAGTGCTGCTTGGCGTTCAGCACCTGGTGGGGCACCCCGCGCTTGTCGAGCAGGCGGGAGAGGAGCTCGGACTTGGCCACCGAGGCCGTGCCCACCAGCACCGGCTGGCCGCGCTCCTGGCGCTCGACCAGGTCCTCCGCCACGGCGTTGAACTTGGCTTCCTCCGTCTTGAAGATGAGGTCGGGCTCGTCGCGGCGGACCAGGGGCATGTTGGTGGGGATGGGCACCACCGACAGGCTGTAGGTGCTGGCGAACTCGCTGGCCTCCGTCTCGGCGGTGCCGGTCATCCCCGAGAGCTTCTCGTAGAGGCGGAAGAAGTTCTGGAGGGTCACCGTGGCCCAGGTGTGGTTCTCCTCCTTGATGCGCACCCGCTCCTTGGCCTCCACCGCCTGGTGCAACCCGTCCGACCAGCGCCGGCCGTCGAGGGTGCGGCCGGTGAACTCGTCGACGATCTTCACCTCGCCCTGGTCGACCAGGTACTCCTTGTCCCGGTGGTAGAGCTCCTTGGCCTCCAGGGCCTTGATGAGCTGGTGCACGTAGTTCGTGGCCACGGCGTCGTAGAGGTTCTCCACCCCGACGGCCTTCTCCACCTTCTCGATGCCCGACTCCAGGGGCACCACGTGCCGCTTCTCCTCGTCCACCTCGTAGTCGACGTCCCGGTCGAGGGTGCGGGCGATGCTGGCGAACTGGTAGTAGAGCTTGGCCGCCTCGTCGGCCGGGCCGGAGATGATGAGCGGGGTCCTCGCCTCGTCGATGAGGATGGAGTCCACCTCGTCGATGATGGCGAAGGAGTGGCCCCGCTGGACCATCGTCTCGCGGGAACGGGCCATGTTGTCGCGCAGGTAGTCGAACCCGAGCTCGGTGTTCGTGCCGTAGGTCACGTCGGCGGCGTAGGCGGCCCGCTTCATGGCGGGTTCGGTGACGTCCGGCCCCACCCGGCCCACGGTGAGGCCCAGCCAGCGGTGCACCCGGCCCATCCACTCGGCGTCGCGCGTGGCCAGGTAGTCGTTGACCGTCACCACGTGCACGCCGTCGCCGGCCAGGGCGTTCAGGTACACCGGGAGGGTCGAGACGAGGGTCTTGCCCTCGCCGGTCTTCATCTCGGCGATCCAGCCGAAGTGCAGGGCCATGCCCCCCATGAGCTGCACGTCGAAGTGCCGCTGGCCGATCACCCGCCAGGCGGCCTCCCGCACCACGGCGAACGCCTCGACCAGCAGGTCGTCCAGGGTCTCGTCCTGGTCGAGCCGCTCCCGGAACTCCACCGTCTTGTGGCGGAGCTCGTCGTCCGACAGCGCCTCCATCTCCGGTTCGAGCGCGTTGATCAACGGCACGATCTCGGCCAGGCGGCGGACCTTCTTGCCCTCGCCGGCACGGAGCACCCGGGTGAACACGCTCATTGCCGGGCATCGTACCGCCCGGGTGTGCACCCATCTTCCCGCCCCCCTGGGCACGGCCGGGGCGGGGCTGGGGTCCCCGCCCTCCGGAGGAGCCCGGGGTTGGGGCCCCGGGCGGGCCAACAGCCCAGCACGGCCGGGGCGGGGCTGGGGTCCCCGCCCTCCGGAGGAGCCCGGGGTTGGGGCCCCGGGCGGGCCCAGGAGCACAGTGGGCTGCGCGCGGCTGACCTGGTCTTTGACCCCACACCCGCCTGCTGCGGGACTCGCCGTCACCGGCTTCCCCCCGTCTCCCGCGCGAGGAGCTTCCTCGACGCGAGGCAGGACTTACCTCTAAGCCGCACCATGCTCAGCGGTTCGCACCGCCTTACGTGGGTCGTTTCGCCTGCGGCTGGCATCGACTTTCAACCACAGACCCGCGCGCAGCCCCCGCCACGTTACCCGCCGCAGCGCCGGCGCCCCGAGTGGTGCGGGCTCGCGCAACGGGCGCGACGCGAGCGGGCCCT
>JASHWO010000102.1 GCA_030044045.1 Acidimicrobiales bacterium | reverse complement strand
TGCCGTAGTAGAGCTGGCGGCCACCGGGGTGCTCGGGCGACTGGCGCTCGGCCCCCTCGAGCTGCATGCCGGTGTTGCCGGTGAGGTCGGCCCCGCCGGCCACCAGCCCCGGGATCACGTCGACGGTGGCCCGCAGGCAGGCGTTGACCGCCCGGCGGGTGGCCAGCTCGGTGCCGGGCTCGAACGTCGGCAGCTTGGTCTCCCAGCCGACCAGGCCGCGGCCGGCCCAGGCGGCGTCCCAGGCGGCCCGGTCGCCCCCCCAGGCCTCGAAGCGGGCCGCCCACTCCGCCCGCAGGGCCTGGCCCCGGGCCACGCAGCCCCGGTAGAGGTCGAGCACGGCGTCGGGGACCCAGAAGGTCTCGTCCGGGGGGAGCCCCAGGATCTCCTTGGTGGCCCGGATCTCGTCCGGCGGGAAGGGATCGCCGTGGGCCTTGGCGGTGTCGGTCAGGTGGGGCGAGGGCCAGCCGATGTGGCTGCGCAGCACCAGCAACGAGGGCTTGTCCTCCACGGCCATGGCCCGTCGCAGGGCCGCCTCCAGGCAGTCGAGGTCGTCGGCCGCCTCGCCCAGCACCTCCACGTCCCAGCCGTAGGCGGCGAACCGCTCCGGCACGTCGTCGGTGTAGGACAGCTCGGTGGGGCCGTCGATGGAGATGTGGTTGTCGTCGTAGACGTAGACCAGGCGGCCCAGCCCGAGGTGGCCGGCGAGGGATGCCGCCTCGTGGGACACCCCTTCCTCCAGGCAGCCGTCGCCGGCGATGACGAACGTGTGGTGGTCGACCACCTCCGGGCCGAACCGGCTGCGCAGGAAGCGCTCGGCCACGCCCATCCCCACCCCGTTGGCGAAACCCTGGCCCAGCGGTCCCGTGGTCACCTCCACTCCGGCAGTGTGCCCGTGCTCGGGGTGGCCGGGGGTGCGGCTGCCCCATTGCCGGAAGGCCTTCAGGTCGTCCAGGGTCAGGCCGTACCCGGTGAGGTAGAGCATGGCGTACAGCAGGATCGAGGCGTGCCCGTTCGACAGGACGAAGCGGTCCCGGTCGGGCCACGCCGGGTCGGTGGGGTCGTAGCGCATGATCCGGGTCCACAGCACGTGGGCCAGGGGGGCCAGGGCCAAGGCCGTGCCGCTGTGGCCGGAGCTGGCGGCCCGCGGGGCGTCCATGGCCAGCCCGCGGACCACGTCGATGCCGAGCCGCTCCAGGGTTGCGTCAGGGGGCGTGGCCATCGAGCCTCACCCTACCCACTTCCCGGGCGGGCCAGGGCTGGCCGGCCCACCGGACGGGGGGCGGTGGCCCGGCCTCCGCCCGGCTCGGTCGCCTGCCGGGCCGCCTGGCGTTTGCGGCGCCCCGGCGGGCGGGGGGAGGATGGACCGGGCCGCCGAACGGGCGCGGCCGCCCGAGAGGAGTGACACCGGGTGCAGCGGCGCGTGCGCCAGAGCGGCGGTGAGGCCGTCCAGCTGGTCATCGACTACGTCAAGCAGGAGACCCTCGACCCGCTGAAGGGGCTGGGCCGGTTCCTGGCCTTCGGCATCGCCGGGTCGCTGGCCCTCTGCGTGGGGGCCGTGCTGCTGCTGCTGGCCGTGCTGCGGCTGCTGCAGGCGGAGACCGGCACCACCTTCACCGGCCACCTGAGCTGGATCCCGTACCTGATCGTGTCGGCGCTGGCGCTGGCCCTGATCGCCCTGAGCGCCTGGCGGGTGGCCCGGGGGCCCGCGGCCCGACGGCTGCCCCGGGGCGACGGAAGTGACGGAGGAGAGGAGCACTGATGGCGGTCCACGGCCGGCGGATCACCCGAGACGACTTGGAGGCGGCGTTCTCCCGGGTGGTGGGGGAGGGCGAGGAGACGGCCCGGGCGGCCGTGCCCCAGACCGCACTGATCGCCGGCGCGGTGGCACTGGGCGTGATCGCCCTGTCGTACCTGGCCGGCCGCCGGCGAGGCCGCAAGCGGTCGGCGGTGCTCGAGATCCGCCGGGTCTGAGGGCCGGCACGATGGATGCCCTCTTGCGGCGGCTGGCCCGGGCCGGCCTGCGCCACGGCATGGCCGGCGAGCACTGGGCCTGGTTCGTCCTGGCCCTGGCCGCTTTCGCCCTGCGCCGGGCCCGGCGGTCGGGGGAGGACGTGGTGACCGTGCCCCT
This sequence comes from Acidimicrobiales bacterium, assembly GCA_030044045.1. The sequence goes on along the minus strand of JASHWO010000102.1, from coordinate 8,031 downwards.
GCGGCGGGGGGAGCGGCTGCTGGTCAGCCTCTCGGATCCCAGGGCGGCCGGCGTCGGGTCCGGCGGTGCAGGCGGAGCCGGCGACGGCGCCTCGGGGGACCGGGGCGGGATGCCGGGTCCGGCCGGCGCCGCCCACTCCTAGCGGTGGCCGGTACCGAGGCCCTCCGGGCCGGCGAACGAGTGCTGCTGGTCGACGCCAAGCACCGCCGCTACCTGCTGACGCTGGTCGCCGGGGCCAGCTTCCACACCCACGCCGGCATCCTGGCCCACGACGACGTGATCGGCCGACCCGAGGGGTCCACGGTGGCCATGTCGACCGGGCGCACCTTCCTGGCCCTGCGGCCCACCCTGGCCGACGTGGTGCTGAAGATGCCCCGGGGGGCCCAGGTGATCTACCCGAAGGACCTGGGGGCCATCCTGCTAGCGGCCGACATCGCCCCGGGCCAGCGGGTGCTGGAGGCCGGGGTGGGCTCGGGGGCCCTCTCCATGGCCCTGCTGCGGGCCGGGGCGTCGGTGATCGGCTACGAGCTGCGGGAGGACTTCGCCAATCGGGCCCGGGCCAACGTGGCGGCCATGCTCGGTCCTGACGTGCCCTACCGGGTGGAGATCCGAGACGTCACGGAGGGGATCGACGAGGCGGCCCTCGACCGCGTGCTGCTGGACCTGCCCGAGCCCTGGCGGGTGCTGGCACCGGCGGCTGACGCCCTGCGGCCCGGCGGCATCCTCCTGGCCTACCTGCCCACGATCAACCAGACGGCCCAGCTCCGCGAGGCGCTCGACGCCGGCCCCTACGGCCTGGCCGCCACGGTGGAGGTGCTGCACCGGACCTGGCACGTGGAACGCCGCTCCGTCCGGCCCGACCACCGCATGGTCGGCCACACCGGCTTCCTCACCACCGCCCGGAAGGTCAGTCGCGCTCGATGAAGATGCACTCCCCGGGGCACTCCTCGGAGGCCTCCACCACGGCGTCCTCCAGGTCCTCCGGGACCAGGGCCATCCCGGCCGACCCCCCCGGCTCGTTGCGCACCTCGTCACCCTCCTTGACGTAGGCCAGGCCGTCGTCGAGCAGGGTGAAGACGGCGGGGGCGATCTCCTCGCAGAGCCCGTCCCCCGTGCAGAGATCCTGGTCGATCCAGACCTTCATCCGTTGCCTTTCTCGTCTCCGGGTGACCGCTGTGGTGCGCGCCGGCCGCGGGCCGCCGGCCCGTCCGGTCTGCCCAGCGTAGTACGGCCGTCCACCCCCCTCGCCACCACGTGTCGCAACCCGCCCTGCGGCTGCGGTGATACCCCCGGTGGCATCCGTCGCCGGGCCGGGTCGTCGCGTCGCCACGCCTCCCGACGCGGGCCGGTATGGTGAGCACGAGTCGGCATGCGGGAGGTGAGTCCGACGCCTGATCGGAACGACCGAGACGAGCGAGCAGCCGGTGCCGGGCCCGCAGCGGTGGAGATCCTGCAGGCGCGCCTGGCCGAGGCCGAGGAGGAGGTCAAGGCCCTGCGCCGGCGGCTGCAGGAGAGCCCGGGCCGGGTGCAGGCCCTGGAGGAGCGACTGCTGGAGTCCAAGGGCCAGCTGGCCCACGCCGTCTCGCAGAACGAGAAGCTGATCTTCACCCTCCAGCAGGCCAAGGAGCAGCTGGCCGCCTTGCGGGAGGAGGTGGAGAAGCTCACCCAGCCCCCGGCGGCCTACGGCACCTTCCTCGGCCTGAACGAGGACGGCACGGTGGACGTGTTCTCCGGCGGACGGAAGATGCGGGTGGCGCTCCACCCCGACATCGACCCGGGCGTGGTGCGCAAGGGCAATGAGGTCGTCCTGAACGAGTCGCTGAACGTGGTCCTGGCGCGCGACGGCGAGCTGTCGGGCGAGGTGGTGACCCTGAAGGAGCTGCTGGAGGACGGGCGCCGGGCCATCGTCTTCGCCCGGGCCGACGAGGAGCGGGTGGCCGAGCTCTCCGAGGACCTGCTCGGCGTGCATCTCCGGGCCGGCGACGCCGTGCTCATGGACCAGCGCAGCCAGCTCCTGATCGAGAAGCTGCCCCGCCCCGAGGTGGAGGAGCTGGTGCTGGAGGAGGTGCCCGACGTCACCTACGCCGACGTGGGGGGGCTCGACGTCCAGATCGAGGCCATCACCGACGCGGTGGAGCTGCCCTACCTGCACCGATCGCTGTTCGGCGCCTACCGCCTGCCGGCGCCGAAGGGCATCCTGCTCTACGGCCCGCCGGGCTGCGGCAAGACGCTCATCGCCAAGGCGGTGGCCAACTCGCTGGCCAAGAAGGTGGCCGAGGCCACCGGCAACAGCAACGTGCGCTCCTACTTCCTGAACATCAAGGGGCCCGAGCTGCTGAACAAGTACGTGGGCGAGACCGAGCGGCAGATCCGCCTGGTGTTCCAGCGGGCCCGGGAGAAGGCGGAGGAGGGAGTGCCGGTCATCGTGTTCTTCGACGAGATGGACTCGCTGTTCCGGACGCGCGGCACCGGCATCAGCTCGGACATGGAATCGACCATCGTGCCCCAGCTCCTGGCCGAGATCGACGGGGTGGAGGCCTTGCGCGACGTGATCGTGATCGGTGCCTCGAACCGGGAGGACCTGATCGACCCGGCGATCCTGCGCCCGGGACGCCTGGACGTGAAGATCAAGGTGGAGCGGCCGGACGAGGCGGCGGCGGCACAGATCTTCTCCCGGTACCTCACGCCCGAGCTGCCGCTGGATGCCGAGGAGATCGACCGCCTCGGCGGGGGCGACGCCGGGAAGGCGGCACAGGCCATGATCGAGGCCACGGTGGCCGAGATGTACCGGGCCGACGACGACAACCGCTTCCTGGAGGTCACCTACCAGAACGGCGACAAGGAGGTCCTCTTCTACCGGGACTTCGCCTCCGGGGCCATGATCGAGAACATCGTGCGCCGCTCGAAGAAGCTGGCCATCAAGCGGGAGATCGCCGGCCAGGGCCACGGCATCCGCATCGCCGACCTGCTGGCCTCGATCCGCCAGGAGTACAAGGAGAACGAGGACCTGCCCAACACCACCAACCCGGACGACTGGGCCCGCATCTCCGGCAAGAAGGGCGAGCGCATCGTCTACGTGCGCACGCTGCTCACCGAGGACCGCGACGTCCGTGGCGGGCGCTCCATCGAGCGGGTCGGCACCGGGCAGTACCTCTAGTGCCCACCCCGAAGGTCTGCGGGATCGAGACCGAGTACGGCATCCACACCGTCGGCGGGGACGGGAACCCCATCGCCGCGTCGTCGGTGCTGGTCAACGCCTACATCGCCGAGGCCGACCGGCGCACCCGCTGGGACTTCGAGGACGAGACCCCGGGCAAGGACGCCCGCGGCGTGGTGCGCGAGGGGGCCATGCCCCCCATGGTGGAGACCCACCTGGCCAACACCGTCCTCACCAACGGCGCCCGCTTCTACGTGGACCACGCCCACCCCGAGTACTCCACCCCGGAATGCGCCGACCCGCTGGAGGCGGTGGTGCACGACCGGGCCGGGGAGGAGGTGCTGCGCCGGTCGATGGCCGCCGCCGCCGCCCTCTACCCGGGCAGCCCGGCGGTGGTGGTCTACAAGAACAACTCGGACGGCAAGGGCAACTCCTACGGCTGCCACGAGAACTACCTCATGGACCGCTCGGTGCCCTTCGCCCAGGTGGTGACCGGGGTTGTGCCCCACTTCGTGACCCGGCAGATCTTCGCCGGCGCCGGCAAGGTGGGCACCGAGACGGCGGCCATGGACCCCGCCCAGGTGCACTTCCAGATCTCCCAGCGGGCGGAGTTCTTCGAGGAGGTGGTGGGGCTGGAGACCACGCTGAAGCGCCCCATCGTCAACACCCGCGACGAGCCCCACGCCGACCCGTCCCGTTTCCGCCGGCTGCACGTGATCGTGGGCGACGCCAACCTCTCCGAGGTGGCCACCCTGCTGAAGCTGGGCACCACCGCCCTGGTGCTGGCCATGGTGGAGGACGGCGTGCCGTCGCCGCGGGACCTGTCCCCGGCCGACCCGGTGCGGGCCGTCCACCAGGTGTCGGCCGACCTCACCCTCTCCCGCCCGCTGGAGATGGCCGACGGCTCCCGAGCCACCGCCCTGGACATCCAGTGGGAGCTGCTGACCGCCGCCCGGAAGTACGCCGAGGAGCGCGGCCTGGCCGTGGTGGGGGGCGACGAGGTGGGCGGCCTGGTGCTCGACCGTTGGGAGTCGGTGCTGCACGGCCTGGAGAGCGACCCGGCCGGCCTGGCCCGCCAGCTCGACTGGGTGGCCAAGCACCAGTTGGTGCTGGCCTACCGGGAGCGGCACGGCTGCGACTGGCACGACGACCGGCTGGCCGCCCTGGACCTGCAGTACCACGACCTGCGGCCCGAGCGCTCCCTGCACGCCCGGCTGGGCATGGAGCGGCTGGTGGGCCCGGAAGCCGTGGCCCGGGCGGTGACCGAGCCGCCGCGGAGCACCCGGGCCTGGTTCCGGGGCCAGTGCCTGGCCCGGTGGCCGGAAGCGGTGGTCACCGCCAACTGGGACTCGCTCGTCTTCGACCTCGGTGCCGACCCCCTGCGCCGCGTCCCTATGATGGACCCCCTCAAGGGAACGGCGGAGCACACGGCGGCCCTGCTGGACGCCAGCGCCAGCCCTGCCGATCTCCTGGAGAGACTGAGCTCGTGAGGGGACGGTGAGATGGCAGAGCGAGAACTGAAGCGGCGAAGCGCACCCGAGCGCACGGACGAGCAGGTCGACGACGAGGCCCCGGCGGCCTCCGAGCGGGGGGAGAAGCTGAAGGCGGAGCTCGACGACCTCCTGGACGAGATCGACGAGGTCTTGGAGGACAACGCCGAGGAGTTCGTCCGGAACTACGTGCAGAAGGGCGGGCAGTAGCCCGCCGTGGCCCTCCCGCTCTTCCCGCCGACCGAGGACCCGGGCCCGGACTTCTCCAGCCTGTTGCGGCGCAGTGGCGTGCTGGCGCTGTCCGGCGACGCCCCGCTGGCCGTGCGCCACGCCACCACGGTGGCCGCGTTGCGCTTCGTCGACGGGGTGGTGATGGCCGGTGACCGCCGGGCCACCGAGGGGCACGCCATCGCCCACCGGGCCATGGAGAAGGTGTTCCCGGCCGACCGGTACTCGGCGGTGGCCATTGCCGGGGCGGCCGGGTTCGCCGTGGAGATGGTCCGGCTGTTCCAGGTGCAGCTCGAGCACTACGAGAAGGTGGAGGGGATCACCCTCAGCCTGGAGGGCAAGGCCAACCAGCTGGCCCAGATGGTCCGCCAGCACCTGCCGCTGGCCATGCAGGGGCTGGCCGTGGTGCCGCTCTTCGCCGGCTACGACCTGCGCCGGGGGGCCGGGCGCATCTTCACCTACGACGTGACCGGCGGCCACTACGAGGAGGCCGACTTCCAGGCCACCGGCTCGGGTGGGCGAGATGCCCGGACCACTATCAAGCTCGGGTTCCGCGAGGGGCTCTCTCGCGACGAGGCGGTGGAGCTGGCCGTCCAGGCGCTCTTCGAGGCGGCGGACGAGGATGCCGGCACCGGCGGGCCCGACCTGGTGCGGGGCATCTACCCGCTGGTGGCGGTGGTCACCGCCGACGGCTACGTCGAGGCCACCGAGGCCGAGGTGGCCGAGCGGTTCGAGGCCCTGATCGAGCGCAAGCGGGCCGTCGCCGGCGGGCGCCGGACCACAGGGGGCGAGCCGGGATGACGATGCCCTTCTACGTCGCCCCCGAGCAGGTGATGAAGGACCGGGCCGAGTACGCCCAGAAGGGCATCGCCCGGGGCCGTTCCCTGGTGGCCACGGTCTACGCCGACGGGGTGCTCATCGTGGCCGACAACCCCTCGCGCTCGCTCCACAAGATCAGCGAGATCTACGACCGGATCGCCTTCGCCGGGGTCGGGAAGTACAACGAGTACGACCAGCTCCGGGTGGCCGGGGTGCGCCACGCCGACACCAAGGGGTTCGCCTTCAGCCGGGAGGACGTGGACGCCCGCTCGCTGGCCAACCTCTACGCCCAGTTCCTGGGCAACGTGTTCACCCACGAGATGAAACCGCTGGAGGTGGAGATCCTGGTGGCCGAGCTGGGGGCCCACGGCCGGCCCGACCAGCTCTACCACGTCGCCTACGAGGGGACCATCACCGACCAGGACCGCTTCGCCGTGCTCGGGGGCGAGGCCGAGGCCATCGCCGTGCGGGTGGGGGAGGGGTGGCGGCCGGACAGAGACCTGGCGGCCACCTTGCGAGCCACGGTGGCCGCCCTGGCCGGCCCCGACCGGACCCTGGGCCCGGCCGAGCTGGAGGTGGCGGTGCTCAGCCGGGCCAACGGCCGGCGGGCGTTCCGCCGGGTCGACGACGGGGAGCTCACCGCACTGCTCGGGCCGGAGGACGCGCCGGAGGGGTAGGACGCTACGGTGGCCGCAGTGGACCGCCGCATCTTCGGGCTGGAGAACGAGTACGGGGTGACCTTCACCCTGCGCGGCCAGCGGCGGCTCAGCCCGGACGAGGTGGCCCGCTACCTCTTCCGCCGGGTGGTGAGCTGGGGCCGCTCCTCCAACGTGTTCCTGGAGAACGGGGCCCGGCTCTACCTCGACGTGGGTAGCCACCCCGAGTACGCCACCCCCGAGTGCGATCGCATCGCCGACCTGGTGACCCACGACAAGGCCGGGGAGTGGATCCTCTCCCAGCTGGTCATCGGGGCCCAGGCCCGGCTGCGGGAGGAGGGCATCCGGGGCGACGTGTACCTGTTCAAGAACAACACCGACTCGGCCGGCAACTCCTACGGCTGCCACGAGAACTACCTGACCGAACGCCACGACGACTTCAACCGCTACACCGAGGTGCTGATCCCGTTCCTGGTGAGCCGGCAGATCCTGGCCGGGGCCGGCAAGGTGCTGCAGACCGCCCGGGGCGCGGTGTTCTGCCTCAGCCAGCGGGCCGAGCACATCTGGGAGGGGGTCTCCTCGGCCACCACCCGCAGCCGGCCCATCATCAACACCCGGGACGAGCCGCACGCCGACGCCGAGCGCTTCCGCCGGCTGCACGTGATCGTCGGCGACTCCAACATGAGCGAGTACGCCACCTTCCTGAAGGTGGGCACCACCAGCATCCTGCTGGCCATGCTGGAGGACTCGAGCACCGTGCTGCGGGACCTCACCTTGGAGAACCCCATCCGGGCCATCCGGGAGATCAGCCACGACATCACCTGCCGGCGCCGGGTGCGCCTGGCCAACGGTCGAGAAATGCGGGCCCTGGACATCCAGGCGGAGTACCTGGAGCGGGCCCTGCGCTTCCGGGACCGGCGGGGGCTGTCGCCAGAGGAGGACCGGGCCCTCGACATGTGGGAGCACTGCCTGAAGGGACTGGAGACCGATCCTCTCAGCCTGTGGCGGGAGTGCGACTGGGTGGCCAAGTACCGGCTGGTGGAGCAGGTGCGGGCCCGCCACGAGGTGGCCCTCTCGCACCCGAAGGTGGCGATGGTCGACCTCATGTACCACGACGTGGACCGTACGAGGGGCCTGTTCTACAAGCTCCAGCGCCGGGACCAGGTGGAACGGACCTGTACCGACGCGGCCATCGCCGCCGCCATGACCGATCCGCCCGACACCACCCGGGCCCGCCTGCGCGGCGCGTTCGTGCGCCGGGCCAAGGAGCGGCGTCGGGACTTCACGGTGGACTGGGTCCACCTGAAGCTGAACGACCAGGCCCAGCGGACGGTGCTGCTGAAGGACCCGTTCAAGTCCCGGGACGAGCGGGTCGAGCGGCTCATCGCCTCCTTGTGAACGAGTGCCCCGTCCAGGAACGTCTGCGCCCCACCACGCCGGTCAGATGACGCCGCTGGCTGCGTTCTCGTCCTCGACGCAGCGTCGGCTGCGCCTTCGTCCTGCGGCCTGGCCGGCGACGCCTCTGGCTCGCCATGGACGAAGCGAACGATCCTGGACGGGGCACTAACCTCGCCCCCCCATGAGCCCCGACCCGACGGAGACGGTGGTACCGGAGGCTCCCGACGCTCCCGCCGGCGGGACCGACCTGGTGGGCGGCGTGCCCGAGCCCGGCCCGGCGGGC
>JASHWO010000101.1 GCA_030044045.1 Acidimicrobiales bacterium | reverse complement strand
TGGCGCCCGCCCCGGCGCCGCCCCTCCCGCCGACCCCTTCGAGGTCTACCGGGCCCTGCGCCTGCTGAACCCCAGCCCGTACCTGTACTTCCTGCGCTTCCCCGAGGTCACGGTGGTGGGGTCGTCGCCCGAGCCCATGGTCCGCCTGCGGGACGGGGTGGTGACCTCCCGGCCCATCGCCGGCTCCCGCCCGAGGGGCGAGACCGACGCCCACGACGCCCGGCTGGCCGGGGAGCTGGCTGAGGACCCGAAGGAGCTGGCCGAGCACGTCATGCTGGTGGATCTGGCCCGGAACGACGTGGGCCGGGTGGTGGCCTTCGGCACCGAGCAGGTGGACGAGCTCATGACCGTGGAGCGCTACAGCCACATCATGCACCTGACCTCCCAGGTGTCGGGCCAACTGAGAGAGGGCAAAGGCCCGATCGACGTGCTGCGGGCCACCCTGCCCGCCGGCACCCTTTCCGGCGCCCCGAAGGTCCGGGCCATGGAGATCATCGACGAGCTGGAGCCCACCAAGCGCGGCATCTACGGCGGGGTGGTGGGCTACCTCGACTTCTCGGGCAACCTGGACACGGCCATCGCCATCCGTACCCTGGTGGTGGGGCCGGACGGTAGGGCCAGCGTGCAGGCCGGGGCGGGGATCGTGGCCGACAGCGACCCCCGGGCCGAGGACGAGGAGTGCGCGCAGAAAGCCGCCGCCCTCTTGGCCGCGGTCGCCGCGGCGCGTAGGATGAGGGATGCAGTACATGGCGCCACGAGGGAGCGTCCGGTGAGCCGGTGAGCACGCAGAGGGAGGACGTGCTCGCCGACTACCGGGCGCTCCGGCGCGACGTGGGCGCCTACCGCCTCCCCCGTGACGTGCTGGCCGTCACCGGCCCCGATGCCTTCGCCTACCTCCAGGGCCAGTGCAGCCAGGATCTGGAGGGGTTGGGGGTCGGCCAGGCCGCCGACGCCCTCCTCCTGGAGCCCGACGGCAAGCTGACCGCCCTGGTGCGGGTGCTCCGCACCGGTGGCGACCGGTTCGCCGTGGACGTCGACGCCGGCTTCGGCGAGCTGGTGGCCGCCCGCCTGGCTCGGTTCCGGCTGCGCACGAAGGTGACCATCGAGCCGCTGGACTGGGAGTGCGTGGCCCTCCGGGGGGCCGGGGTGGACGCGGCGCACGTCGGCGCGGCGGCACCGGCCGGCGGCCCCTGGCCGCTCCCGTTCGACTGGGGCGGCGTACGGGGGGTGGACCTGCTGGGGCCGGCCGCCGAGGCCGCGGTGCCCTCCGGGGCCCGCTGGTGCGGCCCGGAGGCCTGGGAGGCGCTGCGCATCGAGGCCGGCATCCCGGTCATGGGGAAGGAGCTGGACGGCCGGACCATCGCCGCCGAGGCCGGGCTGGTCGAGCGCACGGTGAGCCTCACCAAGGGCTGCTACACCGGCCAGGAGCTGGTGGCCCGGCTCGACGCCCGGGGCTCCAAGGTGGCCCGGCGGCTGGTGGGGCTGGTGTTCCGGGGTGCTGGCGAGGACGGGGGAGCGCTGGACCCGGGTGAGGTGGTCGGGGCCGAGCTGGCGGTGCCCGACCGGGAGCGACCGGTGGGGGTGGTCACCTCGGCCGCCTGGTGCCCGGGCGTGGGGGGCGTGGCCGGGCTGGGGTACCTGCACCGGTCGGTGGCGGTACCCGGGGTGGTGGGGGTGCGCCGGGAGCAGGCGCCTGGCGAGTCGAGGGCCGAAGTGTGCTCACTGCCGTTCGAAATACGATAACCATCTTTACCACAAATCCTCCTTGACTGAAAATGAAATTCGTGCTTTTGTGAGTGGGAGCCGGAGCGTTATCCGGACCGAGAGCAGGTTTCCGCCAGCCAAGGGGGGCTCCTTGTGCCGTTCCGTGTCGGGAACAGCGCGTACCGTCGGAGTGCCAGGACGGCCGCCTGATGCGCGTCCTGCTGGTCGAGCACCACCAGGAGCTGGCCGAGGCCGTGGACCAGTGCCTGAGGAAGCGGGGGCTGGCCGTGGACCGGGTCACCTCGCTCGTCGACGCCTTCCCGCTCGCGTCGGACTGGGCTTCCCCCGCCAGACCGGACAGCCGTCACGCAGCTTCTTGACGGTCCAAGGACTCCTCGAACTCCACCGGTGACGTGTACCCAATGGAACTATGAAGTCGCTCGTTATTATACCAGTTAATCCATTCGAATACAAGCCTCCGAGCCTCTTCTTTGGTGGAAAAGTGGGTCTCGTAGACGAGCTCTCGCTTCAATGACGACCAGGCACTTTCCATCATTGAGTTGTCGTAGCTTGTCCCGACGGTGCCCATGGACTGGACGATGTGCAGGGCCCGACAACGAGCCCGGAAGTCCTCGCTCGTATATTGGGCGGATTCAACTGGTCGTCGCAACACCGTGTTGTTAGGCGGAGCGTAGAAGATCATCGAGCGCTTTCGCGGGAGTTTTCCATCCGAGGGTCTTGCGCGGCCGCGTGTTGAGGGAAAGTGCGACTGCAGCGAGCTCTTCACGGCCGTATCTGGCGAGGTCGGTCCCCTTCGGGAAGTACTGGCGTAGCAGGCCGTTG
>JASHWO010000100.1 GCA_030044045.1 Acidimicrobiales bacterium | reverse complement strand
GTCATGGCCGCCGGGTAGAAGAAGAGGACGACCGGGCCGGCGGCCAGCAGGTCGGAGAGGCGGCGGGACGTCCCCTCCTGGTCCGGCAGCTCGAAGTCGGGTACCACGTCACCTCGACGCACGAGGGTGGAGTCTAGGGCTCGAAGCGGAAGCCGACCCCGCGCACGGTGACCAGGTGGCGGGGGTGGGCCGGATCCGACTCGATCTTGCGGCGGAGGCGCTTCACGTGGGTGTCGAGGGTCCGGGTGTCCGAGAGCTCCTGGTCCCACCAGAGCCGGTCGATGCACCACTCCCGGGTGACCACCTGGCCGGCATGGGACATGAGGAGGGTGAGCAGGTCGAACTCCTTGCGCGACAGGTCCACCGACCGGTCGTGCACGGTGACCTCCCGCCGGCCGGTGTCGAGGCGGACCGGGCCCACCTGGACCACCTCCTCCCGGGGGGCCGGGGTGGTGGCGCCGCGGCGGAGCACGGCCCGCATGCGGGCCACCAGCTCGCGGAGGCGGAACGGCTTGGCCACGTAGTCCGACGCCCCCAGCTCCAGGCCGAGCACCACGTCCACCTCGGCGTCGCGGGCGGTGACCATGATGATGGGCACCGGCGCCAGGGCCCGCAGGCGTTGGCAGAGCTCCACTCCGGACTGATCGGGGAGCATCACGTCCAGCAGCACCAGGTCGGGGTGGATCCGGTGGAAGAGGCGCAGCGCCTCGTGGCCGTCGGCCGCCAGCTCCACGGCGAACCCCTCCCGGGAGAGGCCGGAGGCCAGGGCCTGGCGGTAGGACTCCTCGTCGTCGACGACCAGGATCACCGGCCGGCTGTCCCGCGACGCCCGCCCCGGCCCCTCCCGCCCGTCGGCGGTGGCCACGGCCACGGCCCGCATCGGCACCGCCTCCTCAGGCGGCATCGTCGGGGAGGCGGACGGCGCGGAGGCGACCGGGCGCGCCGGTCGAGGGGTGCGTGGGCCGGCCGGGGGGTGCCGCCCCGGCCGGCGGCGCAGGCCGCAGGTGGTCCAGGACCCGGGCCAGGAAGGCACCCTGGCGGGACCGGCGATGGCGGACGGGCAACGGCAACGGCACCACCGGGGCCAGGCGGGATCCCGCCCCGTCCGCCCCCGACTCCGGTGCGGAAGACCGTGCCATGCCAGGCACGGTACGGAACGGAGATGAACGTCCCGCGAAAGGGCCGCAACAGGCAGGTGACCTCGAGGTGAACTCTAAGCGGCCTGGCGGACAGGCAGTGTGGGCTCGCCGTCCCCGGGTACGCTGCGGATCGATGAGCACGGCCATGGGGCACGGGGTCAACCAGCGGAATCTCGTGAAGATGACCGGGGACGAGGTCGACGCCTTCCTCCGGGAGCGGCGGAGCATGACCATGTGCACCATGAACCACGACGGCACCATCCATGCCGTGGCCATGTGGTACGGGTTCCTGGAGGGCGAGGTGGCGGTCGAGACCAAGGCCAAGTCCCAGAAGGCCTGGAACCTTCGTCGGGATCCCCGGGTCACCTGCCTCTTCGAGGACGGCGACGACTACGAGGAGCTCCGGGGGGTGGAGCTGGTCGGGCGGGCCGAGCTCGTGGACGACCCGGACCGGATGTGGGCCCTGGGGGTCGACGTGTTCGAGCGCTACTACGAGCCCTACCGCGAGGAGCTGCGGCCCTTCGTGGAGACGATGCTGCACAAGCGGGTGGTGGCCACGATCCACGTGGACCGGGTGGTGAGCTGGGACCACCGCAAGCTGGGGCTGCTCCCCACCCGGCCACCCTCTCCCCACCCGACAGGGTAGGGTCTCCGGAGCTGACGACGCGTCAGATTCCGGGTGCGGCTGGCCCGGGCCGGGTCCTGTGGCCAGGAGGGTGCCCATGCTCGACTACGTGATCCGCGGGGGGACCGTGGTGGACGGCACCGGGACGCCGGCACGCCGGGCCGACGTGGGCGTGCGCGGCGGGCGGGTGGTGGCCGTCGGCCGGGTGGAGGAGCCGGGGGTGCGGGAGCTGGCCGCCGGCGGCCTGATGGTGACGCCGGGGATCGTCGACCCCCACACCCACTACGACGCCCAGCTCTTCTGGGACCCGGCCGCCTCGCCCTCCAACCTGCACGGCGTGACCACGGTGATCGGTGGCAACTGCGGGTTCACCCTGGCCCCGCTGGACCCGGCCGACGCCGACTACGTCCGCCGGATGATGGCCAAGGTAGAGGGGATGCCCCTGGCCGCCCTGGAGCAGGGGGTGCCCTGGAGCTGGTCGACCTTCGGCGAGTACCTCGACCGGCTGGAAGGCCACCTCGGGGTCAACGCCGGCTTCCTGGTGGGGCACTGCGCGCTGCGCCGCAAGGTGATGGGTGCCGAGCGCTCGGCCGAGGTGGCGACGGACGAGGAGATCGCCGCCATGCGGGCGCTGCTCGCCGAGTCGATCGGCGCCGGCGGGCTCGGCTTCTCGTCGTCGCAGTCCCGCACCCACTCTGACGGCGACGGCCACCCGATCAGCTCCCGCTACGCCGACCGGCGGGAGATGCTGGCCTTCTGCGAGGAGGTGGCCACCCACGAGGGCACGACGCTGGAGTACATCACCAACGGGTGCCTCGACGCCTTCTCCGACGAGGAGGTCGACCTGATGGTGGCTATGACGGCCACCGCCCGCCGACCGCTGAACTGGAACCTGCTCACCGTGGACTCACGGACGCCGGAGAAGATGGCCCATCAGCTCCAGGCGTCCACGGCGGCGGCGGCCGCCGGGGGCAGGATCGTGGCCCTCACCATGCCCACCCTGGTGCCGATGAACATGAGCTTCCGGAACCACTGCGCCCTCTTCCTCATCCCGGGGTGGGGCGAGGTGATGGGCCTCCCGGTGCCGGAGCGGATGGCCAAGCTGGCGGACCCCGAGGTGCGCCGGAGGCTGGACGAGCTGGCCCACGCCAGGGAGGCGGGGGTGTTCCGGCGGCTGGCTGGCTGGGGCAACTACGTGATCGGCGACACCTACTCGGCGGCCAACCAGGGGCTGGAGGGGCGGGACGTGGCCGAGATCGCTGCCGAGCGGGGGACCGGGACCTTCGACACCCTCCTCGACGTCGTGCTCGCCGACGAGTTGCGCACCGTGCTCTGGCCCAAGCCGACCGACCGCGACGAGGCGTCCTGGGCATTGCGGGCCGAGGCCTGGCAGGACCGGCGGGCCATGGTGGGCGGCTCGGACGCCGGTGCCCACCTCGACCGGATGTGCGGGGCCAACTACCCGACGGCCTTCCTCGGGGACTGTCTGCGGGGCCGCCGGCTGGTGCCGGTGGAGCGGGCGGTGCAGATGATGACCGACCAGCCGGCCCGGCTGTTCGGCCTCCGTCACCGCGGGCAGGTGGCCGAGGGGATGTGGGCCGATCTGCTGGTGTTCGACCCGGAGGCCGTCGGGTCGGCGCCGGCCCGGCTGGTCCACGATCTCCCCGGCGGTACCCCTCGCCTCTTCGCCGAGTCCAGCGGGGTGGTCCGGGTGCTGGTCAACGGGGAGGAGACGGTGGCCGACGGCCGGCCCACCGGGACCACCCCGGGCACGCTGCTGCGCTCCGGCCGCGACACCGCCTCGGTGGTGCCGTAGACGGCCACTGTCCAGGGCTGAAGGATCGTGTCGGGACCTTTGCCTCTAGCCGTCGCGGGCGCGGCGCGGCATCCTCGCGACGTGGTCGCTGCGAGCGAGGGGAAGCAGGTCCTGCAGGCAGTGGCGGAGTCGCTTCCCGACGACGGGGAGAACGTGCTGACCAAGCTCGAGGTCTACGAGGGATGGGGCGACATCCTGGTGGTCCGTCTCCACGTGTCCGACCGGGCCGGCGACCGGGGGCTGGCCAAGCGGGCGCGCGAGTTGGTGGCCGACGCGGTGGGGGAGCGGCGCCACCAGGTGGAGATCGTGTGGTACTCGACGACCGAGTAGCCGGCGGCGACGGTGGGGGCGTGGACCAGGCAGGTGACGTCATGGCGGACCGTACGCCACCGCACGGGATGGTCGTCGGGTGCCGTTGGTCCCGGGAACTTGGGACCTCCGGCCCTGCCGCCGTGCCTGGCGGGAAGCGCACAGTGGGTATGGACCAGGGAGGCGTCCGCCAGGACGGCGGGCGACGTGCGACAGGAGATCCCACACGATGGCACTGAGCGACAAGATCCGAGCTAGGGGGAGCCGCCGGTACCGGGTGCCGCCCTACCGGTCGGGTCCGATCGCTACCAAGGCGGTGTTCGACCCGTCGCTGCGCCGGGCCCGGGACGTCATGGCCGACCGGGTGCAGGGCAGCGAGAGCCGTTCGTGAGCAGGGCGAGCACCAGCCGGCAGGCCGGAGCCACCGTGTTGCGCCTCGTGCCCGGCGGCGCGCCGGTCGGCCCGGTCGACCCCGGCGGCAAGCGGGCGCCGGTGGTGCCCATCGACCGGCGGCTGCGACTGGCCCGCCGCATCCACCCGAGCAGTGGGGACCGCTGGGACCCGGAGGAGGGCTGAGGTGGGGGCCCGGCCGCCCGGACCGCCGGTGACCACCGCCGAGCCGTCGGGTGCCGGGGTGCGGGCCGTCCACGACGGCCTGCGGGAACTGGAGCGGGTCCTCGACCTCTGGCGCCACCAGATCGACGAGCTGCTGCTCCAGCTTGACCTGGCCGACCTCGACTCGGGGGTGGACGCCCGGGCGCAGATCGGCGCCGCCCGCGACGCGTACCGGGCGGCCCGGGCGCGCCTCTCCGGGGTGCGTACCGACTCCGGTGCCAGCCTGGTGGCCGTGCACCGGAGCGTCGAGATGCTCCTACGCGACCTGCAGCGGGCCTACGCGGCGGCGGCGGACGTGTTGCGTCGCCTGGACGCGGCACCGGGCACGGTCTCTCCGTGAACGGCGTCCCGAGGATGGCGGGCCGCCGGGCGGATGTGCTGGGAACCGTGTCGCCGTGGCACGATGTCGGCGACCGACCGAGAGCCGAGTCGCCATGTCGATGTACGCCGAACTGCTGAAGTCCGTCATCAGCGACGGCCCCGACGCGGACGCCCTCCCCACCGGCGAGCTGGTGCTGGAGGTGGTCCGACGCCGGAGCCTGGCCCGGGCCGCCGGCACCGGCAAGGGGCCGGGGCTGGCCCCCACAGCGGTGGCCGACCAGCTCGGCTACGACATGGCGCTGGTGCAGCTCTGCCGGCGGCTCGGCATCGGGGTGGATCTGGGGTCGTTCGACTGCCCCACCGCCGAGCGCCGACGCCTGGAGGAGGCCCTCCAGGTGCGGGGGGTGCCGGTCGGCCCGCTGGCCGACCACGCGCCCGGGTAGGGCGGGCCGGCCCCGGGAAGCGGAAAGAAGTAATCATAATAAATGTAAATTTATACCTGCTAGCCATAGCATCAACCGTGACGTGGTGAAAGAGCGGCCGTTGTCCGGGTGTGATAGGGATAGATTGTGGCCATCCCGTACCGGGGCATCGACGATCCGGTGATGCTGCGCCGGTTGATGTCGGCGATGTTGCTGATCGAGCGCGATCTGAGCTTGCCGCTGCTGCTCGAGCACCTGGTGGAGGAGGCGCGCTCGATGGTGGGCGCCCGCTATGGCGCCCTGGGGGTGCTGAACGAGGACCACACCGCGCTGTCGCAGTTCGTCACCAGCGGCATCAGCCCGGAGGAGGTCGCCCGCATCGGCCCGTTGCCCACCGGGCGCGGGGTGCTCGGCTTGCTGATCACCCACCCCGAGCCGGTCCGCCTGGCCGACATCCGGGCCCATCCGGACAGCTACGGCTTCCCGCCGGGCCACCCACCCATGGCCTCGTTCCTGGGGGTGCCGGTCAAGGTGCGCGGCGAGGTGTACGGGAACCTCTACCTCACCGAGAAGACGGGGTGGGCGGAGTTCACCTACGACGACGAGAAGCTGGTGGAGGCGCTGGCCCTGGCGGCCGGGATCGCCATCGAGAACGCCCGGCTCCACGAGCGGGTGCAGGAGCTGGCGGTGCTCGACGACCGCGACCGCATCGCCCGGGACCTGCACGACGACGTGATCCAGCGGCTGTTCGCCGTGGGCCTGTCGCTGCAGGGAATGGTGCGGTCAGCCGCCGGGTCCGGCATGGACCCCCGCCTCTCCCGGGCCGTGGCCGAGATCGACGAGTCCATCCGGCAGATCCGCTCGACCATCTTCGAGCTGGGGCACGGGCGGCGCGAGCACGGCGTGCGCCGTATGGTCCTGGACCTCCTCCGCCAGATGGCCACCGTGGTCGGCTTCGATGTCCGGGTGGAGTTCGAGGGCCCCGTCGATGCCGCGGTGCCGGACGACGTGGGCGAGAACCTGCTGGCCGTGGTGCGCGAGGCGGTGACGAACATCGGCCGGCACGCCGAGGCCACCACGGCCACCGTGTCGGTGGCCGTGGTCGGCGGTTGGTGCCGGGTCGAGGTGGTCGACGACGGCGTGGGTATCGGCGGTGCCGACCCGGCGACGGCCGGCGGCGGGTTGGGGCTGGCCAGCCTGGGTCGCCGGGCCGAGAAGCTACGCGGGGAGCTGCGGGTGGACCGGCCGGACGGGGGTGGCACCCGCCTGGTCTGGCGGGTGCCCATCCTCGGCTGACCCGCCGGCCGTCGCAGACGGCCTGAAAGCCCCCGACCAGGGGTTTCGGTTGGAGCGGGCGACGGGAATCGAACCCGCGTTCTCAGCTTGGGAAGCTGATGTTCTGCCTCTGAACTACGCCCGCGACGGTCCGCCACACTATCCTCTCTCGCGCCATGGTTCTCTCCGACCGCACCATCCGCGAGGAGCTGGACGCCGGGCGGATCGTCATCGACCCCCTGGGCGACGGCTGCATCCAGCCCTCCTCGGTCGACCTCCACGTCGACCAGTACTTCCGGCTCTTCCGGAACCACAGCCAGCGGGTCATCGACGTGCGGGAGGACCAGGAAGATCTGACCGAGCTGGTGGACGTCGGAGGGGGCGACCCCCTGATCCTGCACCCGGGGGAGTTCGTGCTGGGCTCCACGGTGGAGCGGGTCCGCCTGCCCGACGACCTGGTGGCCCGGCTGGAGGGGAAGTCGTCCTTGGGCCGGCTGGGCCTGCTCATCCACTCCACCGCCGGGTTCGTCGATGCCGGCTGGGACGGTCACCTCACCTTGGAGCTCTCGAACGTGGCCAACCTGCCCATCACCGTGTACCCGGGCATGAAGATCGGCCAGATCAGCTTCCTGCGGATGTCGACCCCGGCCGAGCGGCCCTACGGGTCCGCCGGGCTCGGCTCGAAGTACCAGGGCCAGTGGGGCCCCACGCCCAGCCGGTACTCCGAGAACTTCCGCCGGCAGCCCACGTCGTGACCACCAGCTCCGCCTGACAACGAGCCCGAGGAGGATCCGTGCCCGTCAGGATCGCCATCGGCATGGCCGTCACGGTCATCGCCTTCGCCCTCACCGGCCGACGCTTCCACTGGCTGTCGCGCCTGATCCGTGCCGGCCAGCCGGCGCCCGACCGGGTGCGGGGCAGCATGTTCCGCCGGGCCGAGGCCGAGCTGACCGAGGTGGCCGGCCAGCGCAAGCTCCTGAAGTGGACGGTGCCCGGGACCGCCCACTTCTTCACCATGTGGGGCTTCACCGTCCTGCTGCTGACCATCATCGAGGCCTACGGCGACCTCTTCACGAAGGACTTCCACATCCCGGGCATCGGCACCTGGTCGTGGATCGGCTTCCTGGAGGACTTCTTCATCGTGGCCGTGCTGGTGGCCCTGGTGGTGTTCACGGTCATCCGGCTCGAGAACGCCCCGGCCCGCAAGGACCGCCAGTCCCGCTTCTACGGGTCGCACACCGGCGCCGCCTGGCTGGTGCTGGCCATGATCGCCGGGGTGATGGTCACCCTGCTCCTCTACCGGGGCGCCCAGGTGGCGACGAAGCCCACCCAGTTCCCGTACACCGACTGGGCCTTCGCCTCCCACCTGGTGGGCAACGCCCTGCGCCCCCTCGGCGGCGGGGTGAACAGCGTGCTGGCCACGGTGTTCCTCCTCCTGAACGTGGCCGTCATCACCGGGTTCCTGGTCTTCGTCTCCTACTCCAAGCACCTGCACATCTTCATCGCCCCCATCAACGTGGCCTTCTCCCGCCGGCCCCGGGCCCTGGGCGGGCTGGACAAGACCCCCGACATGGACATGGAGAACGTCAGCGAGGACACCGTCTTCGGCGTGGGGCTGGTCGAGCAGTTCACCTGGAAGCAGCTCCTGGACTTCGCCACCTGCACCGAGTGCGGGCGTTGCCAGTCGGCGTGTCCCGCCTGGAACACCGAGAAGCCGCTCTCCCCCAAGCTGCTGGTGATGGGCCTCCGCGACAACATGTTCGCCTCGGCCGACCGGCTGCTGGCCAAGTCCACCGCGACGGCGAACGGCGATGATGTAGCAAAGACCTCGGCATCGGTCGCCACGCCGGCTGAGGAGGAGCCCCAGACCCTGGTGCCCTTCACCATCGACCCCGACGTGCTCTGGTCCTGCACCACCTGTGGCGCCTGCGTGGAGCAGTGCCCGGTGGACATCGAGCACATCGACGCCATCGTGGACATGCGGCGGTACGAGGTGCTGATGGAGTCGCGCTTCCCCTCCGAGGCCGGGCTGATGCTCCGCAACATCGAGAACCAGGGCGACCCCTGGGGCCTGGGCCAGGGCAAGCGGACGGAGTGGACCGAGAGCCTGGACTTCGAGATCCCGGTGGTGACCGGGACCGTGCCCGACGACGTCGAGTACCTCTACTGGGTGGGCTGCGCCGGAGCCCTGGACGAGCGGGCCCGCAAGGGCGTGCAGGCCACCGCCCGCATGCTGCACCGGGCCGGGGTGACCTTCGCCATCCTCGGCCCCCGCGAGTCCTGCACCGGTGACCCGGCCCGGCGCCTGGGCAACGAGTACCTCTACCAGGAGCAGGGCAAGCAGAACGTGGCCATCCTGACCGAGGTGGGGGCCAAGAAGATCATCGCCACCTGTCCCCACTGCTTCAACTCCATCAAGAACGAGTACCCGGCGCTGGGCGGCGACTTCGAGGTCATCCACCACGCCGAGTTGCTGGACCACCTGGTGACCACCGGCCGGCTGGTGCCGGGCGCCGGCTACACGGGCACGGTCACCTACCACGATCCCTGCTACCTGGGGCGCCACAACCGCATCATCGACCAGCCCCGGTCGGTCATCGACGCCATCCCCGGTGCCACCCAGGTGGAGATGGGGCGGTGCCGGGAGCGGGGGTTCTGTTGCGGCGCCGGCGGGGCCCGCATGTGGCTGGAGGAGAACATCGGCAGCCGGGTCAACATGAACCGCACGGCCGAGGCCCTGGGGACCGGGGCGGACGTGGTCTCCACCGCCTGCCCCTACTGCATGATCATGCTCGACGACGCCGTCCGGGCCCACGCCAAGGAGGACGACGTGCGGGTGCTCGACATCTCCCAGCTGGTGGAGGAGTCGCTGGTGGAGGAGTCGCTGACCACCGACTGACGCCCGGGGGGCGCCGGTATCCTTGGGGGCGTGCCGGCCGACGACCGCACGGGCTGAGCCCCAAGGGCCGAGGGGAGCGTCTCGATGCCCGCCGGCCCGGTCCGGCGGTCGCGCCGGGCGGTCCCCTGGCTGGCCGACGCCGCCCTGCTGCTGGTGGTGGCCGGCGCCGTGCTGGCGGCCACCACACCGTGGCCCGGCCCGGCCCAGGCTCCCCTGCCCAGCCTCGCTTCACCGGTCGTCGCCGCCCCGGGCCCCGGCGGCCGGCCGGCGGTGTCCGGCCCCCTGCATGCCCCCGGCGGGCCCTTCCTCTACGACGACCGGGGGCGGGTGGTCCTGCTCCACGGGGTGGACGTGGTGTACAAGCATCCGCCCTTCGAGGTGTACCCGGACCCGGGCGAGCCGTGGAACTTCGACGCGGCCGACGCCTCGCTGATGGCCCGCCTCGGCTTCACCGTGGTGCGGCTGGGCATGACGTGGAGAGGGTTGGAGCCGGGGACGGCGCCGGCCAACGACCCGGCCATCTGCACCCGCGGCGACCCGGGCGACCCGCACCAGCTCGACCGGGCCGTGCTCACCCGCTACCTCCGCCGGCTCCGGGAGACGGTGGCGCTGCTCGGCCGCTACCACATCTACACGATCCTCGACATGCACCAGGACGTCTACAGCGAGCTGTTCGACGGCGAGGGGGCGCCGGACTGGGCGGTGTGCACCGACGGCCTGCCCAGCACCCGCCCGCCGGGCCGCTGGTCCCTCGAGTACGGGAACGCCGCGGCCGGCATGGCGTACCACCACTTCTGGACCAACGACGTGGTGGGCGACCTGCAGGGCCAGTACGACGAGGTGTGGGGGATGGTCGCCGCCTACTTCCGTCACGTGCCGTGGGTACTGGGCTACGACCCGTTCAACGAGCCATTCTCCACCTCGGTGATCCGCCGGGGTAGCCGGCACTTCGACGGGCAGCTCGAGTGCTTCTACACCGGCCGGGCCTTCGTGGGCCGGCCCCTGCACGGCGCGCCGCCCATCCACTGCCCGACGGACGACCCGGCGGTCGGGGTGGTGCCGACCATCCTGGCCAACGACCCCGGCGCCCTGGTATTCGACGAGCCGGACGACTATGCCAGCCGCGGGTTCCCTACCTACCTCGGCCCCATGGACTTCCCCGGCCTGGTCTTCAACGTCCACGTCTACTGCGCCGCCCGGAACCCGGTGACCGGGAACCCCACCGACGTCGCCACTTGTGCCGCCCAGGAGGCCCGGGCGTTGCGCCGCCGGTCGGCGGACCGGGCGGCCATGGCCTCCCCGGCGCAGCCCGGGGGGCCGGCCTGGTTCGTCAGCGAGTTCGGGGCCACCTCGGACCCGACACTGCTGGCCGACTTCACCGCCGAGGCCGACCGGCACCTGGTCGGGTGGGCCTACTGGGCGTGGAAGTACTACGGCGACCCCACCGGCAGCCGGGCCGAGTCGTTGGTGATGGCCGACGGGCACCTCCGCTCCACCGCCCGGGTCCTCTCCCAGGCCTACCCGGAGGCGGTCGCCGGGACGCCCCTCTCGCTCTCCTGGACAGCCGGCAGCGCCGCCTTCGCCCTCACCTACCGCCCCGACCACGCGGTGCGTGCCCCCACCGTGGTCTTCGTCCCGACGGCGGTCCACTACCCGGACGGGTACTGCGCCCGGGTATCGGGCGGCCGGGTCGTGTCCCGGCCGGGGAGCGAGCTGCTCCGGGTGGTCGACGCGCCGGGCTTCCGGCAGGTGCGGGTCAGCCTGACGGCGGGGCGTTGCGCGGGCTGACCGTGGGGTGCCGGCGTCAGTGGGAGATCAGCGCCGCCGCCTTGCTGTCCGACTCCCGCAGGCGGGTGGCCATGGCGGCCAGGAGCTTGCGCGAGAGGGCGGGCACGGCGTCGAGCACCCCGTTGAACTGGCGCTGGCCCAGGACCAGCAGGAGCATGTCGGTCTCCGACACCACGGTGGCCGAACGGGGCCGCCGGTCGAGCAGGGCCAGCTCGCCGAAGTACTGCCCCGGCCCCAGCGTGGCGATGCGGCGACCGTTCCGGCGCACCGAGGCCGTGCCCTCCACGATGAGGAAGAACTCGCGGCCGATGGTGCCCTCCTCGCAGAGCACCCGCTCCGGCGGGACGGTCACCTCCTCCAGGGCCTGGCGGATGGTACGGAGGTCGCGGGTCGAGCAGGCGGAGAACAACCAGATCTTCGACAGGTCCAGGGCCTTCGATCCAGGTGCCATGGGAGGAAAGGGTAGCGCCCACCCGGCGCGCTAGCCTGCCTCCCGTGCCGAACGGCCGAGACCGAGACGCGGACGGGCCGGCGGGCAGTGGCGGGTACGGCGGCAGCTTCCGTGAGCGGATGGGCCGGCGCTTCCTGAAGCCGGTCGACCCCTCGGCGCCCCACGCCGAGGTGGCGCCGCCCCCCACCGTCGAGGAGCTCGAGGCGGCCAACCGCTACGCCAACGACAAGGAGCGGTTCATCGGCCTGCTGGCCGCTCCCGCGGCGGCGGCCATCGCCCTCCTGGTGATCGACGCCGACATCGCCAACGACCCGTCGCACTACCTGAAGAACGGCAGCGTCAACCCCGACTACACCTCGGTCTCGCTCTACCACGAGCTGCTGCTGGTGCTGCTGGCCCTGTCAGTGGTGATGCTGGCCACCGCCTGGTTCCGCAAGCGGCTCTTCCTCGGCATGGCCACCGCCCTCTACGGGCTGGCCGTATTCAACCTGCACTGGTGGGGGTTCGGGGTGCCCTTCGTGCTGGTCGGCGCCTGGTACCTGGTGCGCGCCTACCGCGCCCAGCGAGCGGTGCGGGAGGCCACCGGCGGGGGCACGCCGGGAGGGGCCGCCGGCCGGGGGGGCGGTCCTGGCCCTTCCGGGCCGAAGGTCAGCAAGCGCTATACGCCACCCACGGCCCGGTCCCGGCGGTCGCCGTCGGTCAGGCGCCGGCCCGAGGACGAGGAGCAGGCCGGGTAGTGCGGATGTGGCGCCGGTGTCGGCGCACCAGGAGCAGGGCCACTACCGCCACCAGGAGCACCAGCAGCACCACGGGCAGCACGTCGACCCGAGCCGAGGCCCGCTCGCCGGCCAGGGCAGCGGCCGTGGTCACCAGCGCCGGGTCGCCGGGCACGGCCACCCCCCGCACGGTGGCCCCCGGGTCGTACCGCCGGTCGCCGGGGATGGCCTCCACGTGCCGGTGGCCGCCGAGGGTGAAGGCGCCGCGGCAGGCG
The DNA here is from genome assembly GCA_030044045.1 of Acidimicrobiales bacterium. Next base: position 2,610 of record JASHWO010000100.1, on the reverse strand, counting down.
TAGCCGGCGGCGTTGCTGCCGCTGCCGCCGAGCTGGCCCACGCACCCCGTCACCGTGATCACCACCGGCACGCCTTCGTGGTGCAGGCGGTCGATCTGGGCGTTCCGGTGGGCGCCGGCCACCCAGAGGACGGCCGCCAGCACGGCCACCCCCACCAGTGCAGCGACCAGTGCCGCCTGCCCCAGCCGCTGGACGTCGACCTCGCCCACGCCCGCGCCCCTGAGCGGGCTGACCGGTTCTCTCGGGTCCATCGGGGCGTGGATGGTACCGGAGGCGGGCCCCGCCCGCCGCTCCGGCTGGCCGGGCCGCGGCCAGTTCACATGCTCGTAACACCGGCGTGACGGTCCAGAAACGCAGGCCCTGCATGCTCTCCCGGAGCGATCGCCGGTCGAGGCGTCGAGCGCAGAGAGGAGACGTGTGTGCTAGCCGCCATGCATCAGGTCCCGTACCCGAGCTGGTTGAACACGGGCGACAACACCTGGCAGATCACGGCCGCCACGTTCGTCGGCCTGATGAGCCTCCCGGCCCTGGCCGTGCTCTACGCGTCGATCGTGCCGAAGAAGTGGGCGGTCAACGTGCTGGCCATGATGTTCGCCGGGTTCTCCCTCGTCCTGGTGGCCTGGGTGCTGTGGTCCTACAAGATGGGCTTCGGCGCGACGTCGCTCGGCGGCGGCGTGCACAACGGCGTACAGACGCAGCTCAGCGGGGTCGGGTGGTTCAAGCACTTCTTCGAGAACTTCGTCGGGAAACCCGGCCAGATCATGAATTCCACGAACGAACAGGGGCAGGCGGTCTCGGCGGCCAACACGGTCATCCCGTTCCACTTCCCCACCGACTCGCTGGCCTACTTCCAGTTCGTGTTCGCCGCCATCACGCCCCTCCTGTTCATGGGGAGCGTGCTGGGCCGGATCAAGTTCAGCGCCTGGTGCCTGCTGGTGCCGCTGTGGTCGACCTGCGTGTACGCCGTCAACGCCTTCCTGTTGTGGGGCGGCGGTTACTTCGCCCAGGAGGGGGCGCTGGACTTCTCCGGCGGGTACGTCATCCACATGTCGGCCGGGGTGTCCGGCTTCGTGGCGGCGTGGGTCCTGGGGCCGAGGCTGGCCCGAGATCGCAAGAACGCCATCCCCAATAACCTGGTGATGGCGGCGGTAGGGGCCGGCATCCTGTGGCTGGGCTGGAACGGGTTCAACGGCGGCGACCCGTACTACGCCGGCGCCGACATGGCGGCGGCCGTGGTCAACACGAACTTGGCCACCGGCGCCGGGGTGCTGGTGTGGATGGGCATGGACGCCTGGCTGTCGAAGGCGAAGAAACCCACCTTCCTCGGCGGCGTGAACGGCATGATCTGCGGCCTGGTCGGGATCACCCCCTGCGCCGGCTGGGTCAACGGCTGGGGGGCGCTGGCGGTCGGGGTGATCTGCACGGCCGTCGTGTGGTTCGCCTGGAACTACCTGTCCAAGGTGCGGCCGTTCTCCAAGGTGGACGACGCCCTCGGGGTCATCTACACCCACGGCATCGCCGGCTTCTTCGGGGGCCTGCTGCTGGGCGTCTTCGGTGATCCGAACATGCTGGAGTACGGCTGCGGCCACCTGAGCGCCAGCGGACAAGTGGTAGGTACGTCGGCGGCCACCTATGCCACGCCGGCCGGGAGCTGTACGCCGTTCTCGGTCAGCGGGCTGATGTACACCGGGTCCTTCCATCAGCTTTGGGAACAGTTCCGGGCGGCGGTGTGGGTCATCGTCTGGTCGGCCCTGGTGACCTTCGTCCTGATGAAGCTGATCGGGCTGGTGCTACGGGGTGCCCGCTACAAGGACGACGTGCTCGAGGTCGGCGACCTGGCCATCCACGACGAGGAGGCGTTCCCGGAGGAGACCCTGGCCCAGCGGACCGGCGGGTTCGCCATGGCCGGCCAGTCCGAGCACGCCGGCGGCGGAGCCGGTGTCCGTCATGAAGCGCTCGCCCCGCCGGGGACAGCGGGCAGTGCCTGACCGGACCACTACCACCAACGCAAGGAGAGACAGATCATGAAGCTGGTCGTCGCGGTCCTGAAGCCCTTCAAGCTGGACGACGTGAAGGAGGCGCTGAAGAACGCCGGGGTCCAGGGGATGACCCTGACCGAGGCCCAGGGGTTTGGTCGGCAGCGTGGCCATACCGAGGTCTACCGGGGGGCCGAGTACGAGGTGGACTTCGTCCCGAAGATCCGGGTCGAGGTGGCGGTCGACGACGCCATCGTCGACGAGGTGGTCGACACCATCGTGCGCTCGGCGGCTACCGGGAAGATCGGTGACGGGAAGGTTTGGGTCGTCCCCATGGAGACGATCGTCAGGGTCCGGACCGGCGAGCGGGGCAGCGACGCCCTGTAGGCGTCGGGCTGCCCCGCGCGCTGTGCGGGAGCGGGTGAGGGCCGGGGCGCGGCGAGGTGCCCCGGCCCCGCCGCGTTGTCCGCCCGCCCCGCCCCTCAGGTCAACGCCGGCGCCCGCCCCGGTGCGAACTGCTGCGTCGGGAACTTCCCCGACTGGCACCACAGGGCGTCGATGGTGAGCCCCAGGTCGAAGGGTTCCCCGCCGTAGGTGAGGGTCGAAGGCCCGAGGGTGAGGCCGGCCTGCTCGT
>JASHWO010000099.1 GCA_030044045.1 Acidimicrobiales bacterium | reverse complement strand
AGCCCCACGGCTTTTCAAGAGCCGCGCATTCGTCCGCTCTGCCATCCCTCCGCCCCAGAGGGTAGCGGCACGGAGGGGGTCCCGGCCGACGATTCTATTTGCACTAGCATTGCCGTGAACGTGGCCGGGGACGCCGGAGGAGGGAAGGAGGGACGGGGCCGTCATGAGCGAGCCGCTCGCAACGGGGGAGGGAGCGCGGAGCGTGGGGGCGCGTTGAGCGGCGAGCGGGTGCTCGTGATCGAGGACGACGCCGACATCTGGCGGTCGGTCGAGCTGTTGCTGCTGCGCGCCGGCTACGAGCCGTCGTGGGCCGAGGACGGCCGCGAGGGGCTGCGCCGCTTCGGCACCGACCGGCCGCACCTGGTGATCCTCGACCTGAGCCTGCCCGAGCTGGACGGCTGGAAGGTGCTCGAGCGCATCCGGTCGGTGAGCCAGGCCCCGGTCATGCTGCTCACCGCCCACGACCTGGAGGGGGACAAGGTGCGGGGGCTGCTCGGCGGTGCCGACGACTACCTCACCAAGCCGTTCGGCAACGAGGAGCTGCTGGCCCGGGTCGGCGTCCTGCTGCGCCGGTCGCCGCCGGTGGCGGAAGAGTCGTCGGTGTTCGACGACGGGCTGCTCCGCGTCGACTTCGACCGGTGCGAGGTCCGGGTGGACGGCCGGGTGGTGGCCCTCACCCCGACCGAGCTGCGGCTGCTGGTGGCGTTGGTCCGCCACGCCGGCCAGGTGCTCTCCACCGGCCAGATCCTCTCGCTGGGCTGGAACGACCCGTCGGGGAGGAGCCCGGGCCGGGTCAAGTTCGCCGTGCTCGGCCTGCGGCGCAAGCTGGGGTGGCAGGACGTGCGCACCTGCCCGCTGGAGAACGTGCGCGGCTTCGGCTACCGCTACCGCCGCCCCGGCTAGTGCCGGCTGATTAGTCCCGGCCGGTGCGGGCCCGGCCACGGAGCCGGCCCCGCACGGCGCCGTCGAGCACCACCTTGCGCAGGCGCACGGCCCCCGGCGTGACCTCCACGCACTCGTCCTCGGCGATGAACTCCAGCGCCTGCTCCAGGGAGAGGGTGAGTGGCGGGGTGAGCCGTTCCAGCTCCTCGGCGGTGGAGGAGCGCACGTTGGTCAGCTTCCGCTCCTTGGTCGGGTTCACGTCCATCTCCCCGGCCCGGGCGTTCTCGCCCACCACCATCCCCTCGTAGACCTCGGTCCCCGGGCCCACCAGGAGGGTGCCCCGCTCCTGCAGGTTCATGAGGGCGTGGGTGGTGGTCACCCCCCGCCGGTCGGCCACCATCGAGCCGTTCCGGCGGCCCCGCAGCTCGCCTTGCCAGGGCGCCCACCCGTCGAACACGTGGTGCAGGATCCCGGTGCCCCGGGTCTCGGTCAGGAACTCGGTGCGGAACCCCACCAGGCCCCGGGCCGGCACCCGCTCGTCGATGCGCACCCAGCCGGTGCCGTGGTTGGTCATCTCCACCATCGCCCCCTTGCGCAGGGCCAGGAGCTGGGTGACCACCCCCAGGTACTCCTCCGGCACGTCCACCGCCACCCGCTCCATCGGCTCGTGCACGGCCCCGTCGACCTCCCGGGTCACCACCTGGGGCTTGCCCACGGTGAGCTCGAACCCCTCCCGCCGCATGGTCTCCACCAGCACCGCCAGCTGCAGCTCGCCCCGGCCGCGCACCTCCCAGGCGTCGGGCCGCTCGGTGGGAGCCACCCGCAGCGACACGTTGCCCACCAGCTCGCTGTCGAGCCGGGCCTTGACCTGGCGAGCGGTCAGCCGGGTGCCGTCCGCCCCGGCCAGCGGCGACGTGTTGATGCCGACGGTCATGGTGAGGCTGGGCTCGTCGACGGTGATGGCCGGCAGGGCCACCGGCCGCTCCGGGTCGGCCAGGGTCTCGCCGATGGTCACGTCGGCCATGCCGGCCACCGCGGCGATCTCGCCCGGGCCGGCCTCGTCGGTGGGCACCCGGTCGAGGGCGTCGGTCACGTAGAGCTCGGTGACCCGGGCCCGCGCCACCGTGCCGTCCAGTCGGCACCAGGCCACCGCCTCGCCCTTCCGCAAGGTGCCGTGGTGGACCCGGCAGACGGCCAGGCGCCCCACGTAGGGCGAGGCGTCGAGGTTGCAGACGAGGGCCTGCAGGGGGGCGTCCGGGTCGAAGGTGGGCGGCGGCACCTGGCCGACGACCGCCTCGAACAGCGGGGACAGGTCGGTGCCCTCGGCGCCCCGCTCGGGCGTGGCCCACCCGGCCCGGGCGTTGGCGTAGAGGATGGGGAAGTCGATCTGGTGCTCGTCGGCCCCCAGGTCGAGGAAGAGCTCCTCCACCTCGTGCACCACCTCGTCGATGCGGGCGTCGGCCCGGTCGACCTTGTTGACCACCAGCACCACCGGGAGCCGGGCCTCGAGCGCCTTGCGTAGCACGAAGCGGGTCTGGGGGAGCGGTCCCTCCGAGGCGTCGACCAGCAGGAGCACCCCGTCCACCATGGTGAGCCCCCGCTCTACCTCGCCGCCGAAGTCGGCGTGGCCCGGGGTGTCCACGATGTTGACCTTCACCCCCCGGTAGTGGACGGCCGTGTTCTTGGCCAGGATGGTGATGCCCTTCTCCCGCTCCAGGTCGCCCGAGTCGAGCACCCGGTCGGCCACCTCCTCGTTGGCCCGGAACGCGCCGGTCTGCCGGAGCATGGCATCGACCAGGGTGGTTTTCCCGTGGTCGACGTGGGCCACGATGGCCACGTTCCTGATGTCGGCACGGGTCTGCATGGGCGGAGGGGCACCCT
>JASHWO010000010.1 GCA_030044045.1 Acidimicrobiales bacterium | reverse complement strand
TCGGCGAGGAGCTTCTCCTGCTCGCCGTCAGCACAGAAGCCGTTCTCCGCCATGTGGATGACCTCGGCGCCGGCATCGGTGTCCTGGACCTGGATGACGTCGACGTCCTCGGGCCCGATCCCCGCCTCTTCGTAGGCGGCGCGCGACGCGTACACGGTGGGGGCGACGTCCTCCTCCACGGGGGCCCAGGTGGTGTTGACCTCGTAGGAGCCGTAGTTACGCCCGCGGATGGCCGTCGCCTTCACGTACACCGGCGTCTCCGTGAAGCGGTGGGCGAGGTCGGCCCGGCAGAGGACCACTGCCGCCGCACCCTCGTCGGGAGCGCAGAACATGTACGAGGTGAGCGGGTAGTTGAGCATCTGGGAGCCGAGGATCTCCTCCTCGGTGATCGGCGTGCGACGGAAGGCCTTCGGGTTCAGCGCGCCGTTGCGGTAGTTCTTGGCCGCCACCTTGGCCAGCGTCGCCGGGGTGATGCCGTGGTCGTGCATGTACCTGTTGATCTTCATGCCGAAGAACTTGGTGGTGACGTACTGCCCGCTCTCGCGGTACCAGAGCGGCACGTTGGTGGTCGTCGGGTCTCCCTTGAACGCGCCCCGGGCGTGCTTGTCCGTGCCGATGGCCATCACGATGTCACCGTGGCCGGCGAGGATGGCGTTCGCCGCCTGCTGGATGGTGGCCGCGCCGGTGGCGCAGGCGTTGAACACGTTGGTGAACGGGATGCCGGTGAGGCCGGTCAGGCTGGTGACGGGGTCGGTCGAGACCCCCCAGCTCCCGCCGAAGGCGCACTGGACGTCGTCCCACGCCACGCCGGCGTCGGTCAGGGCCAGATCCACGGCGTCGGCGGCCATCTCGTACGCGGTCTTGTCGCCGTGCCGGCCGAAGGGGTGGAGGCCGACCCCGATGATGGCGACGTCGTCCATTCAGCGCTCCCCACTGTCGTGCGCGCCGGTGGGCGCGAAGGCGAAGGTCATGACCTCGTCGCCGTCCTGGTCGACGTAGAACGGGACGATGCGGAGCTCGACCTCCATGCCGAAGCCGAGCTTCTCCGGATCGCTCTCGGTGAGCCGCGACTCGACCCGCACGACGTCGTCGAGCTGCACCAGCCCGACCCCGTACGGCTCGAAGGACGCACCGGTCGGATCGTCCCGGTAGTCGGCGCTCGGCGGGAACCCCTGGGTCGTCCAGGACACGAGGGTGCCGCGGCGGGGCAGGGGGAGCTCGGCCATGCCCGGGGTGCTGCAGCGCGGGCACCGCGCCTGCACCGGGAACGTGACCGCCCCGCAGCGCTCGCACCGGCCACCGAGGAGCTGCGGATCGTCGGCCGGCCAGGTGAACACGTTGGCGATCGGCTTCTGCATCAGTGCCCCTTTCTAGTCGGCGGGGAGGCCGGCGGCGACCAGGGCGGCCAGCGCCTCGAGCTGCTCGACGTAGTGGTCGCGGGAGCGGTGGGCCAGCCGCACCTGCAGGGCGGTGGCGCCGGCCGCCACGAAGCGGCCCAGGACTCGGCCGGCGGTGGCCGGGTCGCCCTGGGGGTCCACCGGCCGCCCGTTGGACAGCACCAGCTCGAGCGGGCGGTCCCGGGCCTCCCAGGCCGGGGTGGCCCGGGCCCGGGCGACCATGGCCCCGAGGTCGGCGGCGCTCAGGCCGAAGGGGCACCACCCGTCGCCCAGCTCGACGGCCCGGCGCAGCGAGCGGGTGGTGCGGCCGCCGATCCACAGCGGCACCGCCGGCTGGCGGGCGCAGGGGTCGACCACCAGGCCCGAGTAGCGGTAGTAGGGGCCGTCGTAGGCGGGGACCGGCCGGGAGAGCGAGGCCCGCAGGGCGGCCAGGGCGTCGTCGGCCCGGGCCCCCCGGTCGGCGAAGGGTGCTCCCAGCAGGTCGAACTCCTCCTCCAGCGATCCCACCCCCAGGCCCAGTACCAGCCGGCCGGCCGAGATCCGGTCGAGGGTGCCGTAGCGCTTGGCGATGGCCAGGGGGTGGTGGTAGCCGAGCACCAGCACGCTGGTGGCCAGCCGGATGCGCCCGGTGACCGCGGCCAGGTAGCCGAAGGTGGCCAGCGGGTCCCAGTAGCGCCCGCCCCGCGTCGCGGCCACGTCCTCGGGCACCACCAGGTGCTCGCTGCAGGTGAGGTGGTGGTAGCCGAGGCGGTCGGCCGCCCGGGCGATGGCCGCCAGATCCTCGATGGTGCCGTCCACCTCCCAGGGTGCGTGGAGCCCGGGGAGGAGGCTCACCACCGGGCTGACGATGCCCAGCTTGACCGCGGCCCCGGCCGGCCCGATCGGCGCCGGCTCCGGGGCCAGCCCCGGCGCGGCCGTATCCGGCTGCTGCGATGGCCCCACGGATCCTCCTCGTCGACCGGCGCGCCCGGCGGTGCCGGCAGGGGGTCCGCCGGAACGGGGGGAGGCTAACATCGGCGCTCCGATGAAGCTCCGTGCCACCTACCGGTCGCCCGGCGCGGCCCGTTACCGGGCGCCGGGCGGGGCATGGGACGTCCCGACGCTCGACGCCGTGCTGCGCGCCCATCCGGTGGCGGGCGGACCGGCCGTGGTCGACGGCGACCGGCGGGTCGGGGCGGGCGAGCTGGAGCGGGCGGTGGCCGGGCTGGCCGGCAGCCTGCAGCGGCGGGGCGTCCGGCGGGGCGACGTGGTGGCCTGGCAGATCCCGAACTGGTGGGAGGCCATCGCCCTCTACCGGGCCTGCTGGCGTTGCGGCGCGGTGGCCGCGCCCATCCACCACCAGGTGGGCCGGGACGAGGTGGCCCACATGCGGGAGGTGCTGGAGCCGGCGGTGGCCCTGGCCTCGCCCGACCTGCCCCTGGCCGGGTTCGACGGGGTGCTGGCCGTGCGGGGCCCTGACGACCGGTTCGCCGGGTTGGCCGGCGGCGAGCCGGTCGGGGGCAGCCCCAGCCGGCCCCCGGACCTGGCGGCGGTGATCTTCACCTCCGGGTCGACCGGCCGGCCGAAGGCGGTGCTCCACACCCAGCGCGGCCTGGCCTACAAGGCGCTGGCCATGGCCCGCACCCACGGGCTCTCGGGCACCGACGCCGTGCTCATGCCGGCCCCGCTGGCCCACGTGTCGGGGCTGCTCAACGCCGTGCTGGTGCCGGGGGCCGCCGGCATGCGGGCCGTGCTCATGGAGCGGTGGGACGTCGAGCGGGGCCTGACCCTGATCGAGGCCGAGCGGGTCAGCTTCATGGTCGGCCCGCCGTCGCTGTTCACCGCCCTGATGGAGGCGCCCGGCTTCGAGCGGCGCCGGGTGGCCAGCCTGCGGGTGGTGTCCAGCGGGATGATGGGCGTGAGCCCGGAGTTCGTCCAGGCGGCCGGCGAGGGGCTGGGGGCCGTCGTCAAGCGCAGCTACGGCTCCACCGAGGCGCCCACCGTGTCCACCTGTACCAACGACGACCCGCCGGCCCGCTGCCGGGAGACCGACGGCCGGGCCGTGGGCCAGGTCGAGATCAAGGTGGTCGACCCGGCCACCGGGCGCCGGCGCCCGCCGGGCCGGGCCGGGGAGGTGTGGATCCGGGGGCCCGAGCTCTTCGCCGGCTACGCCGACCCGGCCGACATCGCGGCCAGCCTGCACCGGGGGTGGTTCCGCAGCGGCGACCTGGGGGTGCTGGACGCCGACGGCTGGTTGGCCATCACGGGGCGGCTGAAGGAGCTCATCATCCGGGGAGGGGAAAATATCTCCTCGGCCGAGGTGGAGCGGGCGCTGGAGCGCCATCCCGACGTGTCCCAGGCGGTGGTGGTGGGGAGCCCCGACGCGCGGTTGGGCGAGCGGGTGGCCGCCTTCGTGGTGGGGCGCTCGCCGGTCGACGTGGAGGAGTGCCGGCGCTGGTTCGCCGAGCTGGGGGTGGCCAGGTTCAAGACCCCCGAGATCGTGGTGCAGGTGGACCGGCTGCCGCTGCTGCCGGCGGGGAAGCCGGACCGGGCCGCCCTGCGGGCCCGGGCGGCCGCCCTGGCTGCCGCCGGCTCCGGGGCCCTGGCCGGGGCCCGGTGAGGAGGGGAGCGCGGTGGACCTGTCGTTGAGCCCGGAGGAACTGGCTTTCCGCGACGAGGTGCGGGCCTGGCTGGCGGCCAACGTGGACGTGCCCGAACGGTTCCGCTCGCTGGAGGAGGAGTTCGAGTGGGGCCGGAAGTGGCAGGCCCGGCTGGCCGCCGACCGCTGGGTGGGGATCCACTGGCCCGAGGCCTACGGCGGGCGGGGTGCCACCCCGCTCCAGGTGGCCATCTTCAACCTGGAGTACGCCCGCTCGCGGGCACCCCAGCCGGTGAACCGCAACGGC